>CASEWU010000279.1 GCA_949291725.1 uncultured Bacillota bacterium | reverse complement strand
CAGGCGCCCGACCACCCCGCCCTTCTGACCGCGGAAGAGACGAGTTACCTAAAAGCCCTCTATTTGCAGGTAGACTGACCCCGCTTCCTGAAAGGCAAAATATCCCGTATTTTTATGCGTTTTTTTACCGTTCTCTCCGCCGGATAAAAGGCGCTCCTTATAAAAAGAAACACCCGAAAGCAACCTTTCGGGTGTTTCTTTTTGAGGTTATGTTATTCAGAGATCACAGATCGGGTGTTTGTGTTTGCGGGGATACTGCACAGAATGCGGCGGGCGTTCCCCCTATTTTTCGTCCTTTTGTTCCTTTTCGGGACGGCAGGCGGAACATCCCGCGCAGCCCGAACAGCCGCACCCGCAGCCCGTTTTCCCCTTCTTTTTCCTGACAAAGTGCAACGCGACGGATAAAGCCACGATGCCGACGGCTATGACCGCCGCAGCGACCGAAATAATCGTTCCCGCGACGGATAAAAGAGCAAGCTGCATAGAGCGCCTCCTTTCCGCGCCTCAAAACGGGCGCAGAGAATAAATTTTTATTCGGAAAAGATCAATTTTATTCGCTCTTCGCCTTTTTCTTCCGGCCGAAGTTGATCATTCCTTTGTTTCGGAGAACAAAATAAACGACGGCAAGCGCGATGAGCGCCGCGACGACGAACGCCGTCCACCACCATGTGAACATGAGGTAAAGCGCCGTTGCGGTGAGGTAAGACGTCAGAAGCCAGAAAGCGACCGTCCGGCGGAATTTGCCTTTGGGAAGTTCCGCCCTGACCGTTGCCGCCGCCGCAAAGCAGGGCACGGTGAGCATGTTGAACACGCAGAACGCGATGAGCCCCTGCCAGGTGATGCCTACGTCTTCCGACGCGAGGAACGCGGCGATGACGCCGATGCCGCTTTCGCCGTCTTCACCCGCGACGCCGAGCACGCCCACGCCTGTGTTCATCATAAAACACTTTTCTGCGATATTTGGGTGCAAACACGATATGATACTTGCAATTCCACTTTGTATGTGCTAATTGTCCTTGGGGATTTTTTCATCCCCAAGGCAATTTTCACTTTTACTACTGCGGTATATTTACCGCGCCTATCAGCTTATAGACAATCTTTACTTCCTGTACTCTTTTTCCATCTATCCTTTCCGGTTTGCCGATGTATATCTTATCTATAAAACTGTTCAGAATTTCGGGCGTCAGCTCCTTTACTTCGGTATAACTTCGTACCAATGAAATAAACTTTGCAAGACTGCTGTCGGTTTCCTTAGCAGCAATTAAACTCGCTTTCAACGCCTCTGTTTTTTGTTTGAGCTCTGCTTGTTCGGTTTCATAGTTCTTGGCAAGAAGTTCAAACCGCTCTTCAGGGATTCTTCCACAGACTTTTTCTTCATATAGTTTTACAATAATTTTCTCTATTTCCGAAAGCCTGCTTTCTGCCTTCTTCAGCTCACTTTTTGCCGCCGATTGCAGCCTTGCACTTTCTTTCACAGAACATTTCCTAAAGTCTTCCAAAAATTCCTGCTCATAAGCTCTGACATAGGCACAGACCTTGCGAATATCCTGTAAAACAATCTGTTCAAGCGCACTTACCTTAATAGCATGTTCGGTGCAAAGGTTTTTCTTCTTTTTGCGATACGTTGAACAGATAAAAGCGTCTTTTCGCCTATCCTCTTTTCTTCTTCGGATCGTCATCTTGCCGCCGCAATCCGCACAATATAAAAGCCCGGAAAAGATATTGACTTCATTGAACTTCGTGTATGCTCGTTTCGTTCCGCGCATTTTCTGTACAGTTTCAAAGGTCTCTTTGTCTATGATCGCCTCTTGTGTTCCTTCAAAGACCGCCCAATCCTCCTTACTTTGTATCCATTGTTTCTTGTTCTTAAAGGATTTGCGCTTTGTCTTGAAATTGACCGTACTTCCCGTATACTCATAGTTGGAAAGAATATACTCTACGGAAATTCTGCTCCATATCTCGGGATAGGTTGCCGCTTTGTAATGCTTAATCCCTCTGTTTTCGGCATACAGTTTGGGCGTTTCTATCCCCTCCGCAGTGAGCATTCTTGCAATACCGCCCATAGTGTTTCCGTCGAGATACAATCGGTATATCTTTCTCACGATTTGTGCGGCATCTTCGTCTATGATCCACTTCTCTTTATCGTTCGGATCCTTCTTATACCCAAACGGAGGAATGACACTTAAATGCTTACCCGAATTTCCCTTTGCTTTGAGGACGCTGCGGATCTTTTTACTCGTATCCTTTGCATACCACTCATTTATGATATTTTTGAAAGGTGCAAACTCATTGT
>CASEWU010000278.1 GCA_949291725.1 uncultured Bacillota bacterium | reverse complement strand
GCACCCTTTTCACATTCGTAATACCCGAACAACTCATCCCCATCCATCCAGATCGTGTAATTGCAAACACCCGCCTCTTTCAGGGCCTCAACCATCTCACCCCATATTTCTTTATGGCGGCGTTTATATTCTTCTTTCATTCCGGGCCGCACCTTCGCCCTCCATACAACCTTATCCATTGTTAACCTCCCTTTCAAAAACATTAATGCCGTTCTGTTTGATCATCAAAAGTTTCGCAAAATCTACCGGAAAAAGCCGGCGGTTCATCTGCGATATATAAATGCGAAATATCTCCGTATGCAGAACAGCGAAATGATGCAATTCCGCATTCACGCTCTTCCGTATAAAGGGTCGTTACCGACGACGGCGCGGCTGAAAAATGTTGCATAATAGCCGTCGGCGACATGTTAAACAAATGCGATAAGATCACAGCCGTTGCCCCAAAATGACAGAAAAACACAAGCGTCTTCCGATTTGCCTTTTTAACTTCATAATATGTTCCCTTACGCGCATAACCGTAACCGGCAAGCAAAGTATCGATGCCGTCGCATACGTGTCTGTAAGCTGCCGGAACTCCGCTTTTAGCTATGAATGGCACATCTATCCAATCCTTTGCAGAATACAACTGCGGATATCTGTCTATAAACGAAGGCATAAAGTCCCAAATCAAATGTTTTTCTCCCGTTTCCGGCAAGATGCACAGTTCCGAAAATTCCTGCAGCCAATCCAGCGTTTTTCCAGTTTTTCCGATCCTTTTCAACGTCGCTTCACCCGTTCGCTGTGCTCTGCCCAACGGCGAAAGAAAATACGCGTCCGTCTCTATTTTTTCCAGTCTGTCTGCTAAAAGCTCTACTTCTTTTTGCCCCTTTTCCGTCAGAGAATCGTGGACATAATCAGGGTCGCCATGTCTGATAAAGATCAATCTCATAATTATAACCCGTACTCTTTTGCAAGTTTTTCGAACGACGGCAACGAACGCCGTATCATATCATTGGATACACAGTACGCTATTCTCACATATCCTTTGCATCCGAAATCATCTCCCGGTACAAGCAAAAGATTGTACTTTTTCGCCTTTTCGCAAAAAGCATTTGCATCAGGCTCGGGCGATTTCACAAACAAATAAAACGCACCATCCGGCTGAACACAGGTAAAACCGTATTTTTGAAGTGCGCCGACCAGCAGGTCGCGATTCCGCTCATAAACCGATATATCCGAGGTAATCCCCTGGCAGCGTGCTATCATTTTCTGAAACAAGGACGGTGCGCAAACATATCCGTGCGCCCTGCCTGCACCGCATACCGCCAAATATATTTCTTTTGCCTTTTCCGCTTCCGGATTTACAAATATATATCCGATCCGTTCGCCCGGCAAAGAAAGCGATTTTGAATAAGAATAACAAACAAGCGTATGCTTATAATAATTTGTAAGATACGGAACTTTTACGCCGCCGTATACCAATTCACGGTAAGGTTCGTCCGTAATGAGATAAATCGTTTTGCCATACTCCGCTGATTTCTGCGTGAGTATTTCCGCAAGTCTTTGCACTGTAACTTCATTGTACACAACGCCGCTCGGATTATTTGGAGAATTCACCAGCACCGCACGTGTTTTCGACGCAATCGATTTTTCCAGCAGTGAAAAATTGATCTGAAACGTAGCGGGATCTGAATCGAGAGCCACCAATTTTGCGCCTGCCGTTTCCGCAAAAACTTTATATTCCGTAAAATATGGCGCAAACGTTATTACCTCGTCCCCGTCTTCACAAATCGCCGACAACGAAATCACCAATGAGGCCGCCGCTCCGCATGTCATATAAATATAATCCGGATCACAGGGCACATGATGCGTCCGCTTGATGTAATCGCAGATTGCCGTCCGAACCGATAAATCTCCCTGCGCCGATGTGTATCCGTGCAACGCCGTCGGATCTTCCGTTTTTAACAGCTCTTCCAGAATATTTTCCACCTGTTCCGGCGGATTCACACTCGGATTTCCCAAGCTGAAATCATAAACATTTTCGGCACCCACTTCCTGTTTACGCTTTTTCCCGAATTCAAAAATTTCCCGTATAACAGAGCGTTTGCTGCCTAATTCTAACATTCTTTGATTCATAGCCGAACCTCGTTTATCGCTTTTTATTTATTATAGCACAATTCGGTTCCGTATTCAACCGGCAGACAAGCTGATTAAAAAAATAATTCCTTAAAAATCAACCATGCAAGCCCACTTTCATCTTCAACGCTTGACAAAATTACGAAAAAAAATTATACTACTTTTCAGTAAAGTATTTTGGGAGGTCATACCGTGAAAGAGAAAATTATCCAGCTTTTGAACGACGAAAAAACGGAAGAACTGACCGACTTACTCAAAGACGTTACCCTCGAAGAGCTCGCAGATCTTTTAGATTCCCTCGAAAGTGATCAGTTGACGAAATTATTCGGTTTGCTTGATAAAGAAACTGCCGCCGACGTTTTCGTTCTCTTGAACCGCCAAACGCAAAAACGCGTTCTGAAAGATTTCAGCGACGTCAAACTCCAATCGGTTACCGATGAAATCATTGACGACGACGTCGAGGAATTGCTCGGAAGTATGCCGACCGATGTCGTCCATGAAGTCTTACTGAAAGCTACCCCGGAAAACCGAAATGATAAGATTGTAGAAATCCTCGATTACCTCGAAGAAAAGAAGTTCACGCTTTTAAAACCGCTCCTTGCTGAATTGGAACCGGTTGACCTCGCGGAAATTTTCTCAGAACTCGATGAAACCGATCTTCCCATCATTTTTCGGCTCCTTCCCAAAGAACTGGCTGCCGAAACATTCGTTGAAATGAACAGCGCTCAGCAGGAACTGCTGATCCGCTCCTTTTCCGATAAAGAACTGAAACTCATCATCGATGATCTTTTCGTCGACGATACCGTGGATCTCATCGAGGAAATGCCTGCAAACGTCGTCAAAAGAATCTTACAGCAAGCTGACAGCGAAACCCGCAAAGAGATCAATGAAATTTTAAAATATCCGAAAGACAGCGCCGGCAGCATTATGACAACGGAATGCATCTCACTCCGCTCCCATATGACCGTACGGCAATGCTTCGATAAGATCCGAAAAGAAGCCATCGACAAAGAGACAATTTATACTTGCTATGTTACGGACGACCAGAAAACCCTGCTCGGCACCGTTACCGTCAAAGACCTTTTTCTGCATGACTATGAAGAGAAAGTCGAGAATTTTATGGACACCAATTGTATCTTTGTCGATACTCACCAGGACAAAGAAGAAGTCGCCCATCTCCTTTCCAAATACGATCTCCTCTCGGTCCCTGTCGTAGATCAGGAAAACCGTCTTGTCGGGATCGTAACTGTCGACGATGCTATGGACGTCATTACAGATGAGGCTACCGAAGATATCTCCTATATCAATTCGGTTACTCCGTCCGACAAACCCTACCTCGAAACCAATGTTTTTAAAATCTACCTGCACAGAATTCCCTGGCTTTTGATTTTGATGGTCAGTGCCACTTTCACGGGCCTTATTTTGAATAACTACGAAGCCATGCTTTCCTCATTGCTCGTCGCATGCGTGCCGATGGTCATGGGAACCGGCGGAAACGCAGGAAGTCAGTCTTCCGTTACCGTCATCCGCGGCATGGCTCTCGATGAGATCCGCCCCCGCGATATCGGCAAAGTTATTTGGAAAGAATTACGCGTTTCCATTCTTGTTGCCATTTCCGTCGGCATTGTCTGCTTTACGAAACTTCAACTCGTCGACCGCCTTATTTTTGGCTATAATTACACTTTGCTTTATTCTCTCGCTGTGGGTATCG
>CASEWU010000277.1 GCA_949291725.1 uncultured Bacillota bacterium | reverse complement strand
GCGCTCCATCATTTTTTTAATCAAATTTGTCTGCAATAATTTGCTCCGTCTGCTCTATTACCGTTTCCCGCTTTTTAGGAAAACAAAAAAGAGCCGTACCCAAAGGCACAGCTCTTACCCTCTTTCCTTTAATCATGAAATGATACGGATATTCCCGATAAGCGGAAGTTTTGTTTTCTCTTCCTGGACGACCGCAACAATTCCGAGAATACACGCAATCAAAATGGCGACGCCGAGAACTCCGCCGATAATCCCGAAAATAAAACCGATAGCCGGTATCATTCCGAGAATGCTGCATAAAGCACTGACAATTATGCTCGTAAGCAAAATTACAAGCGACTGATTGGCATGGAATTTAGCAAAATCATCTTTGGGGTACAGGATCAAAGGCAAAAAAAACAAAATCCCGAACACGTACGCCAAACAGCAAACGATCTTTCTCTTTTGTGCCTCGTCAAGTTCCGCAGACTCTTTGTTTTCCTTCCCATCCTCGTTCACAGATTTTTTTTCGTCTGCAGCATTCCTTTCCTGTTTCTCAAAAGGATCTTTTTCCATTCTTTAAACCTCCCCCGACGGCTTCCCTTCTGCAATCTTTTTTGAGTTTTCTTTTAAATCCGGAGCAATAAAAACATCCTGTCCCTTTTTCTTCCGGGTTATGTAATACGCAGCAATCAGCACAACACCGATCAATACCATCAGAATTGCCGTAACCTGAGAAGGCGTCAAACCCGGTATAAACGAAGCCCCGCGATCATCCGTGCGGAAAAATTCGATAACAAATCTCCAAACCCCATAACCGATCAGATATCCGGATAAGCCAAAGCCCTTTTTCTTCCAGACCAACGTAAAGAGAAATGCTGCCAATAAAAACAAAAATATTGCTTCAAACAGCTGGATCGGAACTACCTTTTCCCAGCCGTATTTTCCTGAAGCTGTTTCCACCCATTGGGTTATTCCGTACCAAGCGTCCGTAATACCACCATGACAGCATCCCGCTGTCAGACAACCGATCCTGCCGAATCCATGCGCCAGCGGAATACACGCAGCCGCAATATTGGCAAACGTCGGAAGCCACTCCACAGAAGTTTTCATGCTTTTGAAAAGCAATCTGCCGCCGATAAAATAAATCAGCAGCATACTGACTGCTCCGCCGATAAAACCGCCGTAAAACGTTGATCCTGTACTGCCGTTCAGCTCAAAGTTACCCGTTTCAAGCGCGTTGTAAAACGCCTGAAACAGTACCGCCGAAAGATAACCGATCACAAAAGCGACAACGGCTCCGATCAGAATCAGGTTCTGCAATTTCGCCGGCATTTTGCGACGGTCTGCCAAAATTCTGAAAAGAACAAGCGCAGCAATAACGCCGATCAAAATAAAAACCTCATACAGCGTTATACCCGTTCCGTCCGGAAATGTAAAAATTTTATAAGGATACATTCTTTATTTCCTGTTATCAGTTATTCGTTATGTCGAGATATTCATCATAAGTAACATTTTTGTCGAAAGTCTTTTTCCCATTGATCTCAATGATACGATTTGCAACGGTATTCATCAATTCCTGGTCGTGCGACGTAAACAACATACAGCCCTTAAAATTCTGCATTCCGTTGTTGAGCGCCGTGATCGATTCCAGATCCAAGTGATTCGTCGGCTCGTCCATGATCAGGAAATTGCTTCCTTCGAGCATCATTTTTGCCAGCATGCAGCGAACTTTTTCGCCTCCGGACAAAACCTTAGCTTTTTTCAGAGCTTCCTCTCCTGAAAAGAGCATTCTGCCTAGCCAGCCGCGAAGATATTCCTCATAATGATCATTCGAAAACTGACTCAGCCATTCCACAAGATTCAGATCGCAGTTTTCAAAATACTCGTTGTTGTTCTGCGGCAGTACGGACAACGATATTGTTTTACCCCATTTGACCGTTCCCGCATCAGGCTGCACCTTGCCCGTCAAAACGTCAAAAAGCATTGTGATCGTCGTACTTTTATCGCTCACAAAACCGATCTTGTCGTTCTTCTGCACGATAAAGTCCACATCTTCAAAATATCCTTTCTTTGTCAACCCCTCCACCATGAGAATATCGTTGCCGATTTCTCTTTCAAACTTAAAATCTATAAAAGGATATTTACGCAGCGATGGTTTGATATCGTTCAGCGTCAGCCGCTCGAGCTCTTTTTTTCGGGATGTAGCCTGTCTGGACTTGGACGCATTCGCGGCAAATCTCGCGATAAATTCCTGCAATTCCTTGGCTCGCTGCTCCATTTTTTTATTCTGATCCCGCATCTGGCGCGCTATCAGCTGGCTGGTCTGATACCAAAAATCATAGTTGCCCAGATACAACTGGATCTTCCCGAAGTCAACATCACAAATATATGTGCAGACTTTATTGAGAAAATGCCTGTTATGGGAAACAATTATGATCGTATTTTCAAAATCCAGCAAATAATTTTCCAACCAGCGCACTGTCTTGATATCCAGGTTATTGGTAGGCTCGTCCAACAGCAGAACATCCGGATTTCCGAAAAGCGCCTGCGCAAGCAATACCTTTACCTTCATTTTCGCGTCGAGATCTCCCATCCGCGTGTAATGGTATTCCGAAGGAATATCCAGCTCATTCAAGAGCGTCTGCGCTTCCGATTCCGCTTCCCAACCGTTCAATTCCGCAAACTCACTCTCCAATTCGGACGCACGGATTCCGTCTTCTTCCGAAAAATCCGGCTTTGCATACAACGCATCCTTTTCGTCCATGATCTGCACAAGCCGCTTATGCCCCAGCATTACCGTACGGACGACCGTCTCATCGTCATATGCGTTCTGGTTCTGCATCAAAACAGACATACGTTCATTCTTATCAAGCGTAACTTCGCCTTTATTAGGTTCAATTTCGCCCGACAAAACTTTCAAAAATGTTGATTTTCCGGCACCGTTTGCCCCGATGATCCCGTAACAATTGCCTTTCGTAAATTTCAGATTCACATCTTCAAACAGTTTTTTGCTGCCGTATTGCAGGCTGACATTCGTTACCTGTAACATGATTACCTCGTTTCCAGTTATTCTTTACCATTATAACACAGAACTTTTAAAATAACAAATAAATAACGCTTCCGCAAATAAAATTCCGACACAGGCTCCTGACGCTGAAACAGATGATCTCAAAACAGATATCATTAAAAATCAAGCATAAGCCGCAATATTATATAAGTCAAGTACCACCAGCTGAGCCGGTGGCTTGATTAGGCGCTTCAAGCGCATGGTACCGGCGGCACTACTCGTGCTTGAAGTTCCTGACAATTGCAACAATTTTTCAGCGGCCACCTCTCGGTGGCTGTCTTTTTATTTGCTTCCTTTTACCGGCTCTCCCGTGAACGGGTCTATATACTCCTTCATGCTTAATTGTTCATATAGTTTATCCTCTTGCAATTGATTTGCTATATATTTCTTTATTGCCTCTTTGTTTCGCCCTACCGTTGTAACCTATCTTTATGGACACTATCGGTAAAGGGGCAGGAACGGGCATGAGTAAAGCGTATGAGTTGTTGTACCCATACGCTTTTTGCTATTTATTCAGTTTGTATCGCAGAACAGATGCAATATCGACCTTATAGACGATATCTATCACGCGTTCTTTACCCGTATGTTTCGGATGCCCGCCCACGACCACACGATCTAACAACTCATAGCACATTTCTCGGGTAAGTTCCGGCGCTTCAAGATATTTCTTTATGTTCCGTATAAACTCATCCGCGCTCTGTATCGTGTTCGTCGTTTCGGTAAGCTTTGTCTCCAGCTCCGCT
>CASEWU010000276.1 GCA_949291725.1 uncultured Bacillota bacterium | reverse complement strand
CGAGGATCAGATATTTGTCGATCGCAAAGCCGCCGTCCGCCAGAACTTTTGCGCCCGCCTCAAACTCATCGCCGCAAAATTCTTTTCTTTTGTTCCGTACAACTATACAGACGTTTTTCATTGCTGTTTCTCTTTAAAAACCGCCTTGTTTTTTACAATATATCCCGTACCCGACCAGATCGTCAATACCGCCGCAATCCCCAGCGTAACAATGCCGATTCCGTTCAGCACACGGCTTGCCTGCAATATACCGAAAAAATCCGCCCCGGCCAAAAGCATTGCGATCGATATATCCTGAAACGTCGTCTTGACCTTCCCGACTTTGTCCGCCGCCAATACGAGTCCCGTTGAAGCTGCCACCATGCGGAATCCGCTCACGATCAGCTCCCGCGCCAGGATCACCGCCACACATACGCCCGCATAGATCAATACCCAGTCCGCACTCCAAAGCACCGTCAGAGTTTCCTGCCGCACCAAAAGCAGTATAAATGCTGTAGAAACCAACACCTTGTCCGCAATCGGATCCAGGAATTTACCGAGGTTGGTAACCAGATTGCGCGAACGCGCAATGTGTCCGTCTATAAAATCCGTACATGCCGCCAACACAAATATGATTGCCGAAATAAAATAATTGTACGGTATGACATCCAGAAAAAAGATCACCGCAAATACTGGAATCAGCAATATGCGCGATAATGTAATTTTATTTGGCAGATTCATCGTAGTCCTCCGTTTCGCCGTACAGATCGTAACTGTCCGCTCTTTTTATTTTGACCATGTACCGCTCTCCCTGTTCCGCCTGCGGTGCAAAAAAATATACTTTTCCGTCGATTTCCGGTGCGCTCCAATACGTCCGCCCAAAAAAGCAACCTTTCTCATAATCGATCCCGTCGCATAAAACTTCGACCGTCTTACCGACATAACCGTGCAAAAACTCTCCCGAGATCTCTTTTTGCACCCGATACAAGGCGCGCACCCTGCGCTCCTTTTCTTTGGCGGGAATCTGCCCCTTCAAGCGATATGCCGCCGTTTCAGGCTCCCGCGAATAGGCGAAAAATCCGCAGTTCGTAAGCTTTGCTTCTTTCAGAAATTCTCCAAGCGCTTCCGACTCCTCTTTCGTCTCCGTAGGAAATCCCGCTATAAACGTGGAGCGGATCGCAATCCCTTCCACACGCTCACGTAATTTTTTGATAAGTCCCAGATATTCCGCACGCGAACCTTTTCTGTTCATCAGTTTCAGAATGCGGTCTTCGCTGTGCTGCAGCGGTATATCCAAATATTTGATAAGTTTCTTGTTTTCGGCGAGCTCTGCGATCAGGTCTTCCCCGATCACGTCCGGATAACAGTACAGCAAACGAATCGACTGAATATTCTCCAGCGCAGACAACCGCCTGATCAGTTCTACAAATTTATTTTCACCGTACAGATCTTCCCCGTAACGCGTCGTGTCCTGCGCTACGAGGATCAGTTCGGACAGTTCGCCCAAACTTTCCGCCTCCGCAACAAGCTTTTCCATCGGATAAGAACGATACCTGCCGCGTATCTTCGGGATCAGACAATAGGTGCAATGATTGTTGCAGCCGTCCGCAATCTTCAAATATGCATAATGCAGCGGCGTCGTCAGCGTCCTTTGTCCTTCCCAT
>CASEWU010000275.1 GCA_949291725.1 uncultured Bacillota bacterium | reverse complement strand
GACAATCGGAACTGCGGAAGAAACGGCTCAGGAAGAAAAATCGGTCACGATGACGCCAAATCAGGATTGGATTCCTTTGGTGTGGCAATTCGCTGTTGAAAAAGGATCTGTCACAGATCTGTCATTTCTTATGGATGCACCTGCCGGAAAACACGGTTTTCTGAAAATCAATGGAGATCACTTTGAATTTGAAAAACAGCCGGGAAAAGCGGTCAGGTTTTGGGGATGCAACATCGCTGAGCGGGCACATTGGTATGAAAATGAACAAGACACGCTGATGATGTTGGACGACATCGCATCGCGCGGTTATAACATTCTGCGTTTTCATCATTTTGACTGGGGGTTGACAAGCCGGTCCGGAAGCTCAGATCAGATTATACCGGAAGTCCTCAACAAAATGGATTTTCTGTTTGCCGAAGCGAAAAAACGAGGACTTTATATCACACTGGATCTATTCACCATTCGCTGGCCCAAAATCCCGAAGTACAAACAGCTTAATCCGAGCGACTATAAACTGCTCTGCTATTTTGACAAAGAGGTTCGCCAGGATCTGATCCGTCTCTCCAAGGAATTGCTCGGACACCGCAATCCATATACGGGGCTGACTTGGGCGGAAGATCCCGCGCTGGCGATGATAAATCTGATCAATGAAGGCACACTTTCCATAAACGCATATCGTGCGAGCGAACGATGCAAGCCGATCATTGACGCGGCATTTGCCAAATATCTGAAAGAGCGTAATTTAACGGTCTCGGAAGAAAATCGTAACCGTTATTTCGATGAATTTCTGACCTTCTCCGGCAAGGAGTTTTTCGATGATCTGAAACGGGAACTGGGATCAATAGGTGTACGAATTCCGCTGTGCGATCAGAATTTCGGGATACCAACCTCCGGCACACGGGAACACTATGATTATGTCGACACTCATTTTTATTGGAGCCATCCGACTTATATCGGAAAGAAAATGTGGGCTTTGCCGAGCTACACCTCCGCAGCGTCTCCAATTGCGGCGAATGCCGGAGGCGTCAAAGATATTTTCTTTTCCCGGATATCAGGTAAGCCCATGGTGATTTCCGAGTGGAATTTTTGTTATCCAAACCCCCATTTTTTCGAGGGTGCTTTCCTGACGGCGGGATACGCCGCTCTACAGGGATACAGCGGTCTCATGCAGTTTTGCTACGCGGGCGGAGAACAGAAAAACGTCTCGCATCAAATCCCATTGGGTTCTTTTTTGCTAAGCAACAATCCGCTTCATGCGCTGTCCTCCCGTGCGGGAGCACTGCTTTTCCTGCGCGGGGACGTCAGCCCTGCAAAAGAAGAACTTTTGGTGACCGAGAACTCCGCCTCGACTTTGGGTGCGCAACTCCCGCTGGTCATGCGTTGCGCTCTTCTCTCAAAGCTGGGTTCTTCAAAAGCTCCCGTGATAATCACGCAGAATGAGACTCTCAAGGAAAAAGGATGCAAACAGATTGTCCGCACAGCAAACGAAACATTCTTCCCGACAGTAAGACAAGCTGTCGGATTGAAGCAGGAGCCGTTCCTGCCGGATGGCACGGTGGTGAGCGCAACCGGAGAGTTACGCCTGAACAGCAAAACGCAATTGTTCCAAATCATCACATCGCGGAGCGAAGCGATTCTACTTGCCAAAGAGAAGCAGTCTGAGGGACGTTTTCTTTGCGTTGCAAACGGCAACACCGCTGCCGCTGTTTATGCGGGAAGCCTCGACGCTAAAGCTCTCCCGGAAAGCGGACGGATTCTGCTTCTTCACTTGACTGATCTCAAAAACGATGGAGCAGTTTTTGCCGATTCAAGCATGACCATTCTAAAAGACTCCGGAAAAGAAACGCTCTTGCTTCGGAAAAATCAGGTGAAAGTGGAACTCGCTTATCGTCATCCCTGCGATCTTTACGCATGCGAAATTTCCGGAAAACGGCTTTGGAAAATCCCGGTAAAGAATAAAGCCGGAAAGATTTCGTTTACCATGAACAATTTCGTAAACGGAAAAGCAATCCTCTTGTATGAGCTGGTCAGAAAATAAAAAAACTTCCCAAAACCACAAATATAATAAAAGAAAGGTCTTTACTTGTGAATTATTTCCATCGGCGGTACAAAAAAACAGGTTTCACCCTTATCGAGCTTCTGATAACGATCGCAATCATCGCGATCCTTGCGGCAATACTTCTGCCCGCGCTGAACTCCGCAAGAGAAAAAGCGAGAACTATCGGCTGTCTTAACAACCAGAAGCAGCTGGGGGTTTTTGTCACAAGTTATACAAACGACAACAATGAGTATTTTATGTCGGAAACCAAATATTACAAGGAGTTGATGCCGTATTACAAACCCGGATTGCCAATCAGCGACGACTGTGTTTTCGACTACGCAAAGATGCGGCCGCGCGGACCGTTTGATTGTCCCGGGCAAACATACACTTTGAAAGCCCGTTGGGGCGTGGCCGCTGACGGAGAGACAGACTATGGCAAAAATGGGTTCTGGCAAGGGATATCCGTCTCCGCGCTCAGCCGGGGAAGTGAATTTAATACCACAACCTGGCGTCCTCTGATTTATCCCCGAAAGATCTCAAGAATAATCTCCCCCACGACCCGTGCGATGTTTGCAGATATCTCAAAAGTAACTTCTGAACCATATTTTCATGCGGAATGGGGACGGAACAATATCAGTTCGGATTTCATTTTCCAACGTCATAACAACGGCATCAACGTGGCGTATATCGCCGGCAATGCCGGATATTTGAAATGGAATACGGTTCCTTTGACGAAAAATGCGGCGCCCAATACAAACTTCTTCCAGAATGGCAGCACCGACGACGGACGATGAGCAAAAAAGGGAACCGATATTTGAAAAAAAACGGTTTCCATACTATTGATGCGAAAGCAAAATAGTTGTAGAATTTTCTAAAATCCATGGTATATTATCACTATGGAAATTCGAGATGCCAGAAAGATAAAACCCGAAGAGCTTTATGAACGCCGGAAGCAGGCAGTGATGCTTTATCGTCGTGGTCATAAGCGTTGTGAAATTGCGCCTATAGTGGGTGTCAGCGCCTATACGGTTGGACAATGGATAAAGGCTTGGGAAGAAGGAGGTCAAGCCGCATTAAGAACTTATCCCTAAATAAAAGATGAAATCCAAGAAAATTATGCTATATTTGCGTAAGCGCCCAGCCAGCCCCATCTGGATTTG
>CASEWU010000274.1 GCA_949291725.1 uncultured Bacillota bacterium | reverse complement strand
CTTTTATAACTTCGTTTTTTTCCGCCGATTCCGCTGCCGCTTCCATCAGGCGGAAGACCCGCAAAACTTCTTCTTTGTGTATCGCAGGATCCGCTTTTTTCTCCGCCGCCGCAGCAAAGTTCTTGTAGAACGCAAACGGTTCGGCATGTACGATCGGCAAAGCCAGTTCTTCTACCGAACTTTCACTGCGCTGTGCCATCGTCTTTGTGAATCCGTTGCCCGCCTTTATGCCCACCAGATTTTTATCCTGACGTTCCACAACGCGCGTTATTCCGCCTGAAAGATCCCAGTCCGCTATGGTTGCCGTCCCGTCGATCCCGTAAAGCTGCCAACGGGGAAGCTTGCGGAAACAATCCGTCGCAATCACCACGCGGTACCGAACACCGTTTTCAAACAGAACGGAGAGGTCGCATCCGTCTTCGACTTCTTCTCCGTAAATGTAGCTGTATTCGCAATAAATGCTCACGACTGTCGATTTTACAAACTGCAACATCTGATCGATCAGATGCACACCCCAATCCAGCATCATGCCGCCGCCGTGCGCCTTCTCTTTGCGCCATGCGCCCGGTATCCCGTTTGCCCCGACGACCCGCGATTCGATCTTGTAAATATCACCGATCTCGCCTGTTGCCATAATATTTTTTGCGGTAAGAAAATCATCGTCCCAGCGGCGATTCTGATGCACTTCGAAAAGCACGCCCGCCTTTTCCGCCGCCTCATACATCGTTTCCGCCTGGCTCGTACTCATGGCGATCGGCTTTTCCGAGATTATGTTCTTCCCGGCCTTCGCCGCCGCGTAAACGTATTCCGCATGCACATCGTTCGGCGTTGCAATCAGAACGGCGCCCACTTCCTTGTCCGCCCAGATCTCATCCGCTGAACCGTACACGCGCAGTCCTTTTGCCTTTGCTTCTTCACAGCGCGCTTTGTCTATATCATAAATCCCCGCAAGCTCCAGCACTCCGGGGTTCTCTTTGGCAAATTCTCCCAGCGACATGCTGTGATATCCGCCCATTCCGCCATAACCTATGATAACAATCTTCATTTTTCAGTCCCTCTGTTGACATACAGATTCTTTAATGATATAATAACACTGAATATTGCGGATTTCTACTCAATATTCACTAAATTTATACCAAAAATTGACTTTTATGAAAAAATCAGCACTTTACGAAGCCTTTCACGACAAAGAAAGAGATCTGCGTTTCTTTGCGGGCGATAACGGCAATCCTTCCCCGCATTTTCACCGCTGTATCGAGATCCTTTACATCACGGACGGAAAACTTTTAGGAGAAGTGGACGGAGAAAGTTTTTTTGCGGAAAAAGACGATATTATATTCGTTCGGCCTTGCGGAGTACATTCTCTCACTCCGTACCCTGCCTATAAAAATTTTGTTCTGATCATCAAATCCGCTTATGCCGACGATTTTGCATCCATTCTGGAAAAAGAGACTCTCCCGCCCCTTTTGTCCGATAAAAAATTCAACCGAACAATCCTGCCCGATCTGAAAAGGCTGGGAAATCCGGAAGAACAGGAAAACTTTTTAGTTGCCAAAGGTCTGATCGATATTGTCATGGGGAAATTTTTCATGCGCTATAAGCATCTCCCCGTCGTTACGACCCCTAACCTTTCCATGATCATCAACGTTCTCAATTACATCGACGAACATTTTACCGAACCCATTACCCTCGATTCCATATCTTCCGTTTTCGGTTACAACAAATACTATTTTTCAAGGCTCTTTAACAAATACATCGGCGAAACGCTCAACAGTTATATCAATAACGTAAGAATCAACAATATCATTGCACGCGGAAAGAAACAAGAAAACATGAATCTTTCGCAGCTGGTTTTTGACTGCGGTTTTGATTCTATGACCACATTCTATCGCAGCTATTCCCGCCGATACGATAAACCGCCGACGGAAGTGATCCGTAGCGGCGACTGAAAGGAGAAAAGAATGCTCGCTTATACCTATCTGAAGACAGGAGATTTCCGCCTGATCGAAAAACCGAAACCCGTCATTCAAGCACCGCGCGACGCTATCGTCCGCGTTACTCTCGCATCTGTCTGCACGAGCGATCTGCACATCAAACACGGAAGCGTGCCCCGCGCCGTACCCGGCATCACCGTCGGTCATGAAATGGTCGGCGTCGTGGAAGAAACAGGCTCCGCCATTACGGACTTGAAAAAAGGCGACCGCGTCGCCGTAAACGTCGAAACTTTCTGCGGCAGCTGCTATTTCTGCCGCAGAGGATTCGTCAATAACTGCACGGACAAAAACGGAGGTTGGGCTCTCGGCTGCCGCATTGACGGCGGACAGGCCGAATTCGTACGCGTACCCTATGCGGACTGCGGCCTGACAAAAATCCCCGACAGCGTTTCCGACGAACAGGCACTCTTTACGGGCGATATTCTGGCAACGGGTTACTGGGCAGCAAAGATTGCAGAAATCAGCCGCGGCGATACCGTACTCATCATCGGCGCCGGCCCGACCGGGATCTGTGCCCTGCAATGCGCGCTCCTGCATGGTCCGGGGCATGTCATCGTCTGCGAAAAAGATCCTTTCCGACGCGCTTTTGCCGAAAAAGTGTGCCCGGGGATCCTTACCGTTTCCCCCGAAGAAGCGGAATCTTTTGTGCGCACCCACAGTCTGCACGGCGGAGCTGACTGCGTCATCGAATGCGGCGGCACGCCCGATACATTCCGCCTCGCCCATACCTGCGCCCGCCCGAATGCCATCGTTGTCATCGTGGCGCTATACGACGAGCCGCAGATCCTGCCCCTCCCTTCCATGTACGGGAAAAATCTCACTTTTAAAACAGGAGGCGTAGACGGCTGCGACTGCTCCGAAATCTTATCCCTCATCGAACAGGGAAAACTCAATACCGTGCCGCTCATTACCCACACTTTCCCGCTTCCCGAAATTGAAAAAGCGTACGACATTTTCGAAAACAAAAAAGAAAACGTCATCAAAACAGCGATACGTTGTTCAAATTTCTGACCAATCCCACGGATTGATCCCTGTTGCATTTTTATTTAAAAATACGTTCTGAACAGTTTTACATACCGGTAAAGGAGGG
>CASEWU010000273.1 GCA_949291725.1 uncultured Bacillota bacterium | reverse complement strand
TGTTGATTTGATCAATATTTTTAAAAAAAAAGAACCGCGCAAAACCGCTACGCTTTCGGTTTTTGCCGCTTTTCTTATTTTGCTGTTTGCCATATTTTTTACAGAATTTAAATTACGCATAAATTGTCATGAATATCGTTCCTGCAAGGATAAGGAAGAATCCGATCCATGCTTTTAAGGATAATTTTTCTTTGAGGAAGATCAGAGAGAACAGAATTGTTACTGCGAGGCTTAGCTTGTCGATGGGGGCGACAACGCTGACGATCCCTGTTTGAAGGGCGTGGTAGTAGCAAAGCCAGGAAGCACCGGTTGTCAAGCCGGAAAGCAGTATGAAGAGCAGGTCCTTTTTAGGAATAGCGGGAATAAGTTTATATTTTTTCTTGGCAAAGACGATTCCCCAGGCTATAACCAGAACGACTCCTGTTCGGATTGCCGTGCCAAGGTTGGATTCGACGTTTTCAATTCCGATTTTTGCAAAAATGGATGTAAGGGCGGCAAAAACGGCGGAAAGAATCGCATAGATGAGCCATTTGCTTGAAGAAGGTTCCGTATCTGTGCTGTTGCTTTTTTGGATCATGAAAATTGTACCGGCAAAAATTAAAACAATGCAGAAAAGTTTCAGAAACAGGTGATTGGTCTCCTGAAAGAGTACGATTGCCAGTATGGATGTAAGGACGGTGCTGGATTTATCGATCGGAGCGATTTTGTTTACGTTTGTGAGAGAAAGAGCTCGGAAGTAGCAGATCCAGGAGATACCGGTGGCGATTCCGGAAAGAATAAGGAAGCAGACAGATTCGAGGCTGACGGTTCGGATGGAGGGAGCGGAGCCGACGATAAGGACGATCGCCCAGGCTAAAAGCAAAACAATGCCTGTCCGTATCGCAGTGGCTACATCTGCGTCGGTGCGTCGGATACCGCATTTAGCCAATATAGATGTTATTCCCGCAAATAGGGCTGATAAACAAGCAGTTATAACCCACATAAGTTACCCAATCTAACGTTTTGCAAGTCTTTTTTGATCCGGAGAAAGATAAATGCAATACTGATTTTATTTGTTGTCAGTATAGCACAGTAAATCAAGAAATGCAACGCAAGAAAGGCAGATATTTTGGCTGATAAAACTTTTTCAAAGCATATTTTCGAAAGATAAGGTTTAAGGTGATTTTCAGGTTAAATGTTTATGTTGCTTTGCACGGATCGGTTATCGCCTCAAGCGGTAATGTTGATAGACAGAAAACGGGAGAGATTTCATGTCAGAAAAAACAGAAAAGAATTTTATTCGTAAAATTCTTTTCTGTTTTTTTGCAATGCGGAGTAAAAAGTGATATAATCATAGAGCAAGTGCAAAAGAGAGGATATTAAGCTGCTATGAAGTCGTTAACAGAATTGTATCAGATCGGAAGCGGGCCTTCATCATCGCATACGATGGCACCGGAAAAGATAGCGAAAATTTTTAAAAAGGAATATCCGGGGGCTACATTTAAGGTACATTTGTATGGTTCATTGGCTCGTACGGGAAAAGGACATGGAACGGATACGGTTTTAAAAAAGGTCCTGGGTCAAGATACGGAAATTATTTTTGATTACGATAAAACGGATATACCGCATCCCAATACATTGGATACGGAAGTTTTTATGGACGGCAAACGGATCGCATGCAGGCGTGCGTTCAGTCTCGGCGGCGGGGCGTATCGAATTGAAGGAGAAGCCGAGGACGCGGCGCCGCAAGTATATCCGCATAGATCATTTGCAGAGATCAAGGAATATTGCATAAAAAACGATATACGTCTGAGCGAATATGTGTTTCGTGCTGAACCGGATATACGTGATTATCTTGATACGATCTGGGATACGATGGTAGCGGCTATCAAGCGCGGTCTGAGTGCGGAAGGGGTGCTCCCGGGCGGACTCGGATTGCAGAGAAAAGCAAGATTTCTTTATTCGCAGCGTCATATCGACGAATCACCGGAGACGCGCGAGAACAGAATGGTCTGTTCCTATGCGTTTGCGGTAGCAGAAGAAAATGCTGCAGGAGGAACCATTGTTACGGCGCCGACTTGCGGTTCAAGCGGGGTTTTGCCGGCGGTTTTATATTATGTGCAAAAGACGCGGAACGTAACAAAAGACGCGATTCTTCGCGGCCTTGCGGTCGCCGGACTGATCGGGAATATCATCAAGACGAACGCGTCGGTAAGCGGAGCGGAATGCGGGTGCCAGGCAGAGATCGGGAGTGCTTGTGCCATGGCAGCGGGCGGTCTTGCCGAAATATTTGAATTGGGTTATGATCAGATCGAATATGCAACGGAGATTTCTATTGAGCATCATCTCGGACTGACGTGCGATCCCGTGGATGGTCTTGTCCAAATTCCCTGCATCGAGCGTAATGCAGTTGCGGCGATGCGTGCATTGAATGCTCTCAGTTTGGCTGATTTTCTTTTTTCGACCAGAAAAGTTTCGTTGGATACGATCATTGAAGTCATGTATGAGACGGGTAAAGATCTTTCCAGCCGTTACCGTGAAACGAGCGAAGCAGGAATGGCAAAGCTATACACCGGATCTGCAAGCGGCAAAGCGCATTCGTGATTTGAGAAAATCATAGACAGTAAAAGAATCGGCGTCGGGCGGATCATATTCGCCCGACGCCGATTTAAGTTGTAATCGTGTTAAACTTTTGCAGTGTAATTTTTTGAAAAGAGCAGTTGAATTGACGGATCGCGGTATAAAAACAAAGATTTAGACATTCTGTTTGCGGAGCTTGATACAGTAAAAATTTACAAATAGTGCTTTCGAGGAATTGAATAGTATAAAAAAAAGAACATAGCAAATGCTATGTTCTTTTTTGATGGTGGGGATGGTAGGGCTCGAACCTATGACCTCATGCATGTCAAGCATGCGCTCTAACCAACTGAGCTACACCCCCGAAAATCAAATTCAGCTTTATTATAATATCATTTTTGCAGGTAGTTTGTCAAATAAAAAAGGCGTACAAAGTTAATTATTTCAAAAAACCTTTATTTTTTCTTGTTTAAGGGCAAGCATGGGCATATCGGAGAGCAGAGGCGAATAAACTATTTTGTAGTTTTATGAACAGGGAGAACGGTATGCCTGCATTTTACTCGATTACGGCGGAAAAAGTGTTGTCTGAATTAAAAACTTCCGAATTGGGGATCAGCGATGCGCAAGCGCAGGAGCGGATGCGTCAATTTGGAGAAAATGCTCTGCAGGGTAAAAAGAAAGGCGGGGCTATCAAGCTTTTTTTGGCGCAGTTCAAGGATTTTATGACAATACTGCTGATATGCGCAGCTGTTATATCCGGAACGATCGCCTATCTGACGGGAGACGTCCATGAACTCGCCGACACGGGAATATTGCTCTTTATTATATTGCTGAATACGATCGTTGGTTTTATTCAGCAATATCGTGCAGATAATGCGGTGGAAAAGCTGAAAAAACTATCCGTATGCCACGTAAAAACGGTGCGGAACGGGAAAGACGTGTTGCTGGAAAGCCAGAGGTTGGTGCCGGGGGATATTATTTATTTGGAAGAGGGCGACATGGTGCCGGCAGATTGCCGCATTCTGCATTGTGAAGAATTGCGCTGTGATGAATCGGCCTTGACGGGGGAGTCGCACGGGGTCGGGAAAAATACGGATCTGTATCCCGAAAAAACAAGTGTCGGGGATCGTAAGAATATGCTTTACTCTTCGTCTTTTGTCGTGAAGGGACAGGCGAAGGCAGTAGTGGTCGGAACGGGACAGAACACAGAGATCGGAAAAATAGCCGGGATGCTTGCCGATACGCAGACGGTCAAGACGCCTTTGGAAAAGATATTGGCAACCCTTGGACGAGTCATTACTATTTTTGTCATTGCGGTTGCGGCGGTCATTTTTATTTTCGGAATCTTTTTTAAAGAAAGTACGCTTTTGCAAAATTTTATGTCATCGGTAGCGATCGCGGTAGCCGCCATTCCGGAGGGTATGCCGGCCATTGTAACCGTTATTATGGCGTTGGGTGTGCAGAAAATGAGTAAGGAGCGGGCTATCATCCGAAAATTGCATGCGGTGGAGACGTTGGGAGGGTGCAGCTGCATATGTTCGGACAAAACGGGTACGTTGACCGAAAATCGCATGACGGTGGAAGAAATTCAGGTAGATTTTTTACATGCAGATCGTCGTCTTGGGGTAAAGGAATGTATGACGATGCAAAAGCGAACAGATATACGCCGCATGCTTGAATGTATGGACATTTGTAACACTGTAAAAGGCCGCGGCGGCAAGAAATCCGGGGATCCGACAGAGATTGCACTTGTTAATTTTGTCTATGCATGCGAATTTAAAGAAGAGTTTAAAAAAATCGGAAGCATACCGTTTTCGTCGGAACGCAAAATGATGACGGTGGCGGCTCAGACGAAGGTGGGAAGGTACTGTTACGTAAAGGGCGGAGCCGATATTCTTCTGGAGCGGTGTACCCGTATACAGGTAGGAGAAGCGGTGCGGCCGATAACAACGCAGGACAAGGAAAAAGTTTTGTCGGCGACAAAGGAGCTTGCTTCCAGAGCGCTGAGAGTTTTAGGTTTTGCGTACAGAGAATGTACGGACGTTCCGAAAGAAAGTGAGCTGATTTTTATAGGAATATGCGGAATGATCGATCCGCCGAAAAGAGGAGTCAGAGAGGCTGTGGCGGATTGTAAGCGTGCCGGAATTATGCCTGTGATGATTACGGGAGATCACAGAGAAACGGCGTATGCGATTGCGGAACGATTGGGGATCGCTTCAAGTGAAGCGGAGGTGATGACCGGGGCTGAACTTGAGTCTATGAATGAGCCCGAATTGAGTGCAAGGATTGGCAGAACGCGTGTTTTTGCGCGCGTGAGTCCGAAGCATAAGAGTATGATCGTGGAAAAATATCAAGGTGCCGGGAATGTAGTCGCAATGACGGGCGACGGGATCAATGATGCTCCGGGGATACGAAAAGCGGACATAGGCATAGCGATGGGGATTTCCGGTACCGATGTAACGCGAAGTGCTGCCGATATGGTGATAGCGGACGATAATTTTTCGACGATTGTAACGGCTGTGCGGGAAGGGAGACATATTTTTTCGAATATAAAAAAGACGATACAGTTTTTCCTTGCGACGAATCTGGCGGAAGTGCTTTCTATTCTGATTGTATCATTGGCGTTATGGCATTATGATTTTCTTACTTCGACGCAACTGTTATGGATCAACCTGATCACGGACAGTTTGCCCGTACTGTCTCTCGGGGCTGAGCAGGCGGAGCGGGATTGCATGATGAGGCCGCCTCAGAAAGCAGCATCGATATTTAAGGCGGAAAGTATGGTGTCGGTCATTTTCTACGGTCTTATGCAGACGGCAATATGCATCGGTGTATTTCTTTTCAGTGTGCACGCTTACGGAAATGCGGTTGCTGTTACGATGACGTTTTTTGTCTTATCTTTTCTGGAACTTTTTCATTCTTTTAATATCCGTTCCGAGAGAAATTCAGCATTTGGAAAGGGCTTCTTTTCCAATAAAATGTTGTTTATAACAGTTTTTGCAGGAATTTTTGTCAATCTGCTCCTGTGTGTTTTTGCTCCGGTCCGTGCTGCTTTTGACATATCTTCTTTAAATATGGTGCAATGGATTACCGTTTTTGTCTCTTCTGTGTTGATTATTCCGATCGC
>CASEWU010000272.1 GCA_949291725.1 uncultured Bacillota bacterium | reverse complement strand
CTTTAGTTTGGCAAACTCATCAATTTCACGATTGTTACTGATCAGCATGTCCACACTGTCAAGTCCGGCAATTTTTACAAAGGCATTCCGGCCGATTTTTGAATAATCGGCAAGCACGATCGTTTCATCTGCCTGTTTGATCATCTTGCGGCACAATTCCACCTCTTCTTCATAATAAGTAGATAACCCGCCCTGTTCAGAAACACCGTCAATGGATAAGATCGCCTTGCAGGCATGATAGTTTTCAAGTTGCTTCTCCGCATCGATACCATATGTAAAATGATAATTTTGGTTGATGTTGCCGCCCAAGAGCACTGTACTGATTCCCGTATATTTACTCGCTTCCAACGCAAGATAAACAGAATTCGTTACAAGTTTCAAATTTTTAAAACGACTGAAAGCTTTTAGTGCATACAATGTAGATGTCCCGGAATTCATCATGATCGTGTCATCTTCGTTGATAAAAGAACACAAAGCTTCTGCAAGCGCCTTTTTTTCTTCTTCGTTTTCTTTTAAACGCTGCGGAAAACTCATATTATAATAATTCTTATAATTACTGATCGCCCCGCCGTGCACACAAGAAAGAAGCCCTTTATTCTCCAAATCTTTTAAATCAATTCGTATCGTAACTTCCGACACCCCGAATCTCTTGCTTAATTCAGACACTCTCACATTTCCGTTTTGCTGCAAAAGGTCTAAAATCTGCTCTTTCCGTTGTTCCAGGCCCACTGCCATAACGATGCTTCCTCCCCTAATAATTCTATATTATGTTTTTATTTTTAGGTTTTGATTGACTTTCTCTTTCTTTCTATTATAAGTATTTTTTTTATTTTGTCAACACTTCTTTTTATTTTTATCTCTCTGCATATCCGCAAAATCCATATAAACCAAAAAAATCATAACCAACTTCGCCCCTTGAACATATCCGACTTTACAGCTGAATCGTATAAATCTGCACACAAAACCCATGAATACCAACTTTTTAAGTGCATCCTTTGCTTTTTACAAGATTTGCGTTTTTATCTTTTCCTTCCGAATAAGCAAACAACAGATCCTTTATGTTTTACTTTTGTTTTATATTCCTTTTTCCTTTCATTTCTGCCCCCACATCCGCTGATACATTCGGAATAAATTCACACAGGCTTTTTTGAACTTTTCAGACAGCTCCCAAACACCGCACAGTCCTTCACACCCTAATACAGTGTATCCCTAAAACAGGCCCTTTTGCGGTATGCACACTGCCATACGCGAAAACAAACGAAAACCTTCCCGTTGTTCGATTTATTTTCGCCAATTATCGGGCATAACGCTTACCGAAACAGCCGACACTATCTGAAATCCGCCTAACGGATCGCTTTCATAAGGCGCTATTCGACATTCATACACAAAGAACGCCCTTCGGCGCAGAATTGCGGCTGAAGGGCGTTCTTTCAGATCATTCCGCATCTTTCAGGCGGCAACTTTGATTCCGCACCCGAAACTTTTGGTACATTCACTGACGCGCATCTACAGTGCTCAAACTTAAAAAAGCGTCAGCAACCTCCAAAACTCTCGCCACCACATCCTGCGGGATGCGCCTGATCTCCTTCAGCCGCTTTTTTATAATTCGCCTCCCGTGGGACGTAAAAAACCGCTTGAGGTCTCCGCACTTATCCAAAAGCACCGCCAATACAACGCCTGCCGCCGTTAACTTACCTTCTTCCAAATACTCTGTCCGCAATTGCAAACCAATCGATTCCACCGCCTTCGCGTCCGGCATGAATGCATTTCTTTTTCGGAATATACCTATTTTCTTCTTCTGCACACACCCTGCCGCAGCCAACGATTCTCCGATTGCATCCGTCAGCAGACGCATATGTTTTCCCGAAAAATAATAGTCGAGTATTTTTTGCGTCCTGATCGGCTGTTTCGCCTTGATACATTCGAAGACCGATAAAAGATAAATCCTGTCTTCCGGCAATTCGCCGACAACTTTCCAGCGCTTTTTCTCATAACATAATTTTTGATCCAGCAAAAGCTCAATTACGCAGGAAGCAGTCAGACAAGCCGCCTTTTCTGTATTCCATCCGGAAATCTTTCCCCGTTTATTCAGCATACACAGCAAATAACTCTGCGAAAGAGATAAACCCATACAATCTCTCCTGTTTTCTCATTTTTTACTCATTTTATCCTGAATATATTGTCAATAAAATATATGCGCCCGAGACACACGCTCCTCAAATCTAAGACATTCCGTTAAAAACGCGAATCAGTGCTCCCCTGCCAGCATTTTCCTTGTCCATTTTTGCAACAACTCATCCGAAGAACCGACATCGGAGCCGCAAACCGACAGTACTTCCGAAACGATCGCACCGGGACAAAGTTTTTTGATATCCTGACCGCTCCTGCCTGCCCCGCTTCCTTCGTTCGTGCAAAACGGATAAATCTTCTTACCGGAAAAATCGGCACTTTCCAGAAAAGTCCACACGATCTTGGGCATCGTACCGCACCAGTTGGGATAACCCAGAAAAATATTGTCATACGCGGAAACATCAATCGTTTCCTTCAATACAGGCCGCGCATCCGTCTGCATTTCCTGCCTTGCTCTCGCGACACATTCCCTGTAATCTTCCGGATAAGCCTCCGCTTCTTTCAGTTCAAGAAGAACTGCCCCGCATTCATTCGCTATCTTTTCCGCTGCAATTTTCGTATTGCCTTTTTCCAGTTTGACAATCTTTCCCTTCGCATAATTCATTCCGCTGTGCGAAAAATATACGACCGCCGTTTTATTCATTGCTTTTCTCCTCTTTCTGTACATTGAAAAGACCTGAAGGCCTTTCCTGTTTTTTCTCGTGCGATTTTTTCCAATCTTTGATATCCTGAAGCCGTGCCTTGAATTTTACCTCCTGCCCCTCATCCGTCGGCGTGTAATACTCCCTGCCGACAAGAGAATCAGGCAAGCATTGCATATTCGTCAGCTTATCCTCCGAATCGTGCGCATATTGATACCCCTTGCCGTAATCCAGCTCTTTCATAAGCTTCGTCGGAGCATTCCGTATCACGAGCGGAACAGGTTCGGACAGTTGCGCAAGCGCATCCTTTCTCGCCCTCCCGTACGCAACATACAGGGCATTTGACTTTGGCGCCAGCGACATATACACGACAGCCTGCGTCAGATGTACCGTGCATTCCGGCATGCCGATCAGATGACATGCCTGATAGGCAGCTACAGCAATCTCCAGCGCACGAGGATCCGCCAAACCCACATCTTCGCTCGCAAAACGGGTTACCCGCCTCGCTATGTAAAGCGGATCCTCCCCCGCCTCCAGCATGCGCGCAAGCCAATATACTGCGGCATCCGGATCGGAATTGCGCATCGATTTGTGCAGAGCAGAAATCAGGTTGTAATGTTCTTCCCCGTTCTTATCGTAGAGCAGCGATTTTCTGGATATACACTGTTCCACCGTCTCTTTGGTAACGCATGTCTTTTCACCTTTGCGCTCCCCGTTCAAAACCGCCATTTCCAACGTAGAAAGCGCGGAACGGGCGTCTCCGTTCGCAAAATTGGCGATCGCACGGATCAGTTCATCCGAAATTTCGACCTGCTCATTGCCGAACCCGCGTTCATCGCTTAAAGCGCGCTTTAAAAGTTCAACCAATTCCTCCGTACTCAGCGCCTGCAGCACAAACACCTTACAGCGCGAAAGCAATGCCCCGTTGACTTCAAACGACGGATTTTCCGTAGTAGCGCCGATCAGGATAATGCTACCTTTCTCCACATACGGCAAAAAAGCATCTTGCTGTGCTTTGTTGAAACGATGAATTTCGTCCACAAAAAGAATTGTCTTTTCGCCAAACCGTCTTCCCTTTTCGGCTTCTTCCATAACCTGCTTGATTTCTTTGATCCCGCTCGTAACCGCAGAAAAATCAATAAACCTGGCTTTAGTGCGGTTCGCAATGATCCGCGCCAGCGTAGTTTTTCCCACACCCGGCGGTCCCCAAAAGATCATCGAACCGATCGAATCGTTTTCGATCAGCCGCCGCAGAACTTTCCCTTCTCCGAGCAGATGTTTCTGCCCGCAAAATTCGGAAAGGTCGCGCGGGCGCAGGCGTGCCGCCAACGGCTCTGCCCGATCTTTTTCAAATAATGTCGGCTGATACATTTTTTCTCACCCCTGCCGTACGCTCTGCCGCCGTACGGTGCGTTTTTCGACAGAAAATCTTAGCTTCTGTCCTGCTCAGTCCGTAAAACGGGCTTTTCTCACAAAAAGGCATCCTTACTTCAGATTTTTTTCATCCGAATATACGGAACTTTCCTGAATGGTTTTTAAAATCAGTTTACAGGAAACAGACATATCCGCCTCCCGAATTTTTCCCTTTTTATATGCCCGCAGAATTTTCTTACGCACTTTCCCGGAACCGGGCATCACAAGATCATTTCCCGACGGAACACATTCTTCGGCCGCAGCCGTTTCCCGACCCGTAGCGTACCAGTCCGTCATAACCAATCCGGAAAAGCCCCATTCGCACCGCAAAACATCCACGCATAATTCGCGAGTGTTGGATACGTACGCGCCGTTGATGCGGTTGTACGACGTCATCACCGCCTTGGGATTTCCTTCTTTGACCGCGATCTCAAATCCTTTCAGGTGTGTTTCGCGAAGAGCCCGCTCTGATATTTCCGCCGACATACGCTGCCGCTCTTCTTCCCGATCGTTACACGCAAAATGCTTGTACGTTACCCCGATTCCTCCGCAAGAATTGATACCCTGCGACAAAGATGCCGCCAATTTTCCCGTCAAAAGCGGATCTTCCGAATAGTACTCAAAATTGCGCCCGCACAGCGGATTTCTGTGAAGATTCATGCCGGGTGCCAACCATAGCGTAACCCCCGTTTCTAAAAGTTCAGCCCCCGTTGCCCTGCCCATTTCATACAGCAATCCGCAATCCCATGTCTGCGCAAGCAACGTCTCACAGGGCCATTGCGTGCAATATTGGTAATACACCGAACTTTCTGCTTTTTCCTTCGGTATAAACAAATTCAACAGCTTTTTCAGTACCCCATAACGCAGATTCTGCGGCACGGCAGGCACCGTGAACCATTGATTCTTTCCTTCCACGGCCCGAGGCGTCAGGTTCAGCCCCTGCGGCCCGTCGCACATACAGATGTTCGGCACACCTTTTTTCAAAAGCTTTGAAGTTGTCTTCCCGACTGCGCCGAACGTCTGATTGTACGTTCTTCCGAAATATCCCGCTCCCGTAACCAGCCGCACCTTATCCCGAGCATTGAATTTTTTGTATATATCTTCCGTTCTTTGGTCAAATTTCGGGTGATACGTGTATTCGTTTCTGCGCATAACGATACCGCCGCTGTATTCTGCCACAACAGGTTCAGCCTCTGTCTGCAACACGGCAGGAGACGGCAGATCGCAGATCCCCACCCTCACTTTGGTTACATTTTTACAGATCTCTGTCGTTACGCTGTCCCGAAACCGTACAACAGCCGCCGCCTGCAGATCCTCACTGGAATTGCCGACACGCAGAACATAATCGCCTTTTTCGATCTTATAGCGTGATTCCTGTTCAAAATAGCTTGCCAGTACGGACAACTCAAACAGCATCCGCACTTCACACTCCTGACCAGGCAAAAGTTCTTCTGTCTTTGTAAACGCCACCAATCGCTGAACTTCTTTCGGGATACTTCCCTTCGACAATGCAGCATATACCTGCACGACTTCCCTGCCCGCTTTCTCTCCGATATTTCTGACTTTTGCAGAAACTACGGCACGGCCGCCGACCAGCGATACCTGTGCATCCGAAATACAAAATTTTGTGTACGAAAGCCCGAACCCGAACGGATACCGCGGCATAAGCCCCGTACTTTCAAACCACTTGTATCCGAGAAAAACTCCTTCCTTATAGACATCGTGCAGGGCGTCGCCATTCAGCGACCCGTATTCATGCGCAAACGGATATTGGTCATAATTTCTGCCCCACGTATCTGCCAATTTGCCGCTAAAATTACAAGCACCCGTCAAGACATCCGCCAGCGCATTTCCGCCTTCCATTCCGCCTTGCGTCAAATAAACGATCGCGTCCGTCTCGATCTGTTCATCAAACGTCAGATCGATCATCCCGCCCGCATTGATGACAAGCACCACCTTCGCAAACAATTTTTTCAACTGCCGCAAATGTTCCATCTCCTGCGGAGCGATCAGAAAATCCCCCTCTTCATTTTTTCGGTCCGCACCCTCTCCCGCTTGTCTGGACAAGACATAAACGGCCGTATCTGTCTGAACATCCGCGTTTGTGATCTCGCCGCCGTACGGCACCTGAAAACGGTGTGCGTTCGCCCGCTCGATCTGTCCCATGAAATCAAGTCGCAAACGGGAAAAAATCCGATCCATTTCCTCTTCCCATTTACAGTACGCTTCCTTGTACAGAAAATCTTCTTCGTCCAGCCAGCGTTTTGTACAAATTTCCCAGCCGGCATTTAAAAATCCCTGCTCGATATTTACGCGTTCACGCGGCCGGACTTCTCCGCTCCCCGTTCCGCCCGCTTCCGTATGGCGTACGCCTCGCCCGAACAAAGACACTCGCCCGCCCGTTAACGGAAGTGCCGCATTTTTATTTTTTAAAAGCACGATACCCTGTGCGCAGATCCTGCGCGCAAGTTCGCGATTCTTCGTTTCCCGTTCGCTGACCGCATCGCTTTTCGGCGCCCGTATCACCGATTTCATTTCTTGTCTCCTTTCTCTTCTACGACAGCCTTTCCGGTTTTTCTATCACTCCGCCGCCGATACATCTGTCCCCTTCATAAAAAACGGCATACTGCCCTGGCGTTACCGCTCTCTGCGGCACATCGAAATACACCTCGGCATCCGTTTCGCCCGTTCGGCAGACGCGCACTCCCTGCTCTTTCTGACGATAGCGGAATTTTGCCGTGCAGACAAATTCCGCCGCAGGCACTGACGGGATCCAGTTGATCCCCGATACCGTGCACTTATCCGTATAGAGTCTGCTTTCATCGCCGTGCGAAACATACAGAATATTATTTTTCAGATCTTTCTCCACCACAAACCAGCGGCCGCCTTCATCCCCCTTCCTGCCGCCGAGATCCAGCCCTTTGCGCTGCCCCTGCGTATAGTACATCAACCCCATATGCTCGCCGACGACCTCGCCTTCGCATGTCATCATTTTGCCGGGTTTTGCCGGAAGATAATTTCTGAGAAAATTACGGAAATTCCGTTCACCTATGAAGCAAATACCTGTACTGTCCTTTTTTGCTGCCGTCGAAAGCCCGTATTTTTCGGCAATCTCGCGCACCTGCGGCTTGCAGATACCGCCCAACGGAAACAATACGTTTTCAAACTGCGCCTGCGTTACCTGATTGAGAAAATATGTCTGATCTTTCCCCTCATCGGCCGCTTTAAGAAGGTAATGCATTCCGTTTTCATGGCGGATCCCGCAATAATGCCCCGTAGCAATAAAATCCGCGCCCAAAGCCATGGCATAATCCTTGAACGGTCCGAATTTGATCTCACGATTGCACAACACGTCAGGATTCGGCGTTCTGCCGGCTTCGTATTCCTTTAAAAAATACGAAAAAACGCGGTCGGCATATTCCTTTGCAAAATTTACCGTGTAATACGGGATCCCGATTTTGTTGCACACGCGTTTCACGTCTTCATAATCCGCTTCCGCCGTACAGCACCCGTTTTCACCTTCTTCTTCCCAATTCACCATGTACAGTCCGACTACGTCATATCCCTGCTCTTTCAACAGCAATGCCGCCACAGAACTGTCTACACCGCCGCTCATTCCTACTACTACCGTCTTCCGTTTTTCCACGCATTTCACCGTCTTTCTTTAAATTTATGATATTATACTCTCCGCCAGCGCCCTCTGTCAAATAAAAAGAGCGGGCACCCCCGCTCTTTTACAGGCTTTGCCTGCTTTTCTGTTTTTTCGATCTTTTTCGCATGAATTCACATTCCGGAATTTTTAATCCTTTACATGTGAAATATAGGACAAGGCGCAATCCACACATCCGTCTACCCCGATCAAGCCGCTGTCCAAACAAAGATGATGGTTTTCCGCCATCCCCCATTTCTGATCGGTATAATACTCGTAATACTTCTTGCGCTTCTTATCCGTCGCTTTGATGTGCTCTTCCATCTTTTCCGGCGCCACACCCGTATCCATGGCCAGTTTGCGCTCCACTCTCTTTTCCAAAGGCGCATGGATGTAAATCTTAATACTGTCTTCCACGATCACATCCGAACACCTTCCGATCAAGACGCAAGGCCCTTCCTTCGCCAGTCTCTTGATGAGGTTGGACTGCGCGATATAGATCTGATCCGTCATCGGCATCTGGTAGTACGAATACAGCGTCCGCGAAAAAAGTCCCGGAGCACTCTCTTCATAATGCTTCATAAATTCGGGGGAAAGATTGCTGTCCTCCGCCGCCATCGATATGAGATCTTTATCATAAAACGGAATCTTTAATTCGTGCGCAAGTTTAATGCCGAATTCCCTGCCGCCGCTTCCGAACTGGCGGCTGACTGTTATAACTTTATTCATAAGAACCTCCTTCGCTGAGCATCCGCTTCGCTTCTATATTTATTAAACCGCAATTTTGCCGATTTGTCAATAGTTCCGCAAAATTTTTAGTTCTCCGCACCTAATTTTGCGTCCGACATCATCCTCTGTCCTCGTAAAAACCGTCTTTTGCATCTGCCGAATAAAATACTTTACCGCTACCGTCTTCGACAGTCTGAAATCGGGATACAATTCAAAAATACGGACAATGCGGCGTTTCGTTTACAAAAAAACGTGTAAAATAAGTAAACAGCATAAAAAATATTGATCGGCAGGACGCCCCGGCGCTTTTATACCGGGGCGTCCTGCCTTTCTGTTTTAAAAATTATGCCACGAAAAGCCATACATAATAAGCGATAAAGCCTGCAAGCAGGATGGCTCCTCCGACTTTTCTGAGCGTGTGTTTTTTCCAAAGCGAAAGAACATACAGCAAAGCTGCCGCCGCAAGCGCCACGACCGCATCGATCAGGTTTGCCTGCGTAAATGTCAGCGGATAAACCAGCGACGCCACTCCCGCGACGATAAATATATTGAAAATATTGCTGCCGATGATGTTGCCGACCGCAATATCCGTCTCGCCTTTGAACGCCGCAACGACAGAAGTAACAAGTTCCGGCAAAGACGTTCCGACCGCTACGATCGTAAGGCCAATGATGCGCTCCGACAGCCCCGCCGCAACGGCGATCTCCCGCGCGGCATCGACCAAAAGTGTGCCGCCGCCCACGACCATGGCAAGACCTACGACCAAAAGGATCACCAGAAACCAGAGTTTTTCCTGCATCCTTTCCATCCAGCGCGAAATCGCACCGCCTTTCTTTTCCGCAGACTCCTTTTCTTCGATCATGATCACTTCCGCTTTTCCGCTCTCTTCCTTTTCCGCAACTTCCTCTTCCAGAACCGATTCAGGTTTGCTCGGCTCTCCGGGAAGCGCCGTGAGCGTTTCGCTCAGCGGATGCAGGCTTTTCTGTTCACGAAACGCATTGCGGAACAAAAGATACATATAGACGGAAAAAACCACAAGCAAAACGATCCCGTCATACCAAGAAAGAGCTTTGCCCCAATACCCAAGACCAATCAGCAAAATACTCGCCAAAAGCAACACCGGGAAATCCAGTTTCAACGAAATTTTCTGCACCGGCAGATCGTGCACCAATGCCGATACGCCAAGAATAAGAAGTATATTCGCAATGTTGCTGCCGACAACGTTCCCGATCGAAATATCCGTCGAATGCTGCACGGCGGATGTTACCGAAACCGCAAGCTCGGGAGCGCTCGTCCCGAACGCCACGATCGTCAGTCCTATCACCAAAGGCGAAATGCGGCATTTTTTTGCAATTCCCGCTCCGCCGTCCACAAACCAGTCTGCACCTTTCACCAAAAGCGCAAGCCCCAGAATCAGTAAAAAAATCTGTAACGCAAGCATCTCTTTTTTCCTATGTATTTTCTTCGTGTATTGTAAACATTTTCACAAAAAAAGTCAAGAGAGCGGCCGTGCTTCTTGCCGCTCTCCCCGTGATTTCTTCAATTTCCGCATTCGACGGATATTTCATTGAACAGCCCCAACAGATCGTCTACCGTCTTTTTCGCTTTTTCTTCGCCTGCGACATCCAAAACGACATGCCCTTTATCAAACATACAAAGCCGCGTTCCGTACTCCTTTGCAAAGCGCAGATTGTGCGTTACCATCAGCGTCGTGATCTTTTTTTCCCGCACGATCCGATCGGTCAGAACCATCGTCTGCTCCGCCGTTTTCGGATCCAATGCCGCCGTATGCTCATCCAAAAGCAGAAGTTTGATCGGTGTCATCGTCGCGATCAGCAAGGTCAGAACCTGCCGCTGTCCGCCCGACAAAGCCCCCACCGCAGTATTCAGCCTGTCCTCCACTCCGAGTCCCAACGGACGGAGCAGATCCCGATAATATTCCAGCCGTTTTTTGCCTAGTCCTGCAGACAAACCGTACCGCCTCCCCTTGTTTTCTGCGATCGCCATATTCTCCGCGATCGTCATGCTGTTCGCCGTACCGCTGGAAGGATTCTGAAATACCCTGCCGATCTTCCGCGCCCGTATGAATTCCTTCCGCCCCGTAATGTCTTCTCCGCCCAAAAGGATCTTCCCTGCTTCGGGCCGCAATGTTCCGCTCACCAAATTCAAAAGCGTCGTTTTTCCCGAGCCGTTGCTTCCCACGATCGATACAAATTCGCCGTCGTTCACTGAAAAATTAAAATCCTGAAACAAAACCGACTCATCCGGAGTTCCGCGGTTAAAACGCTTTTCTATATTCTCAAGTTCAAGCATCCATCTTTCCTCCCGCTTCTTTCCGAAAACGGCGCGGTCTGACAAACCCCTTCAGCGTTCTTCCGATCAGCCCGCTGTCCAATACCAATACCAGCACGAACAGTACCGCCACGATAAGCTTTGTATAATCGCTCCCCAGTAAAAGCAGAGCCGCCGTCAGGATCGCATAATACAGCACCGCCCCGATCACAACTCCCGTCGTGTTCGCCATCACGCGAATATGCTTTGCGATCACGCATCCTATGATCACACAAGCAAGCGCAATCACCACCGTGCCCGTACCCATACTGGAATTATAAACCGATCCGTTCTGGCAATAAAAACTTCCGGCAAATCCGACCAGCCCGTTGGCTATCGCAAGGCCCAGTATTTTATAATTGTCCGTGTTCCTGCCCATCTGCGTTACCAACTGCGGATTGTCCCCCGTCGCGCGGAGCATGAAACCGCTCTTCGTCTTTAAAAAGAGATCCAGTAAAACTTTGCAGAAGACAACAAATAAAAACAGAAACAATACTGCCACATAGTTTGCCGCCGCTCTCGGAAGCGAATCCAACAGCGCATTGTGCAGCAAAGTATCGATCTGCGAAAATGCTACCTGAGCCCCGCCCGCGATCAGATAATTCACCGAAAGCAATGCCGTCATCGTGATGATCCCCGACAGCAGTCCGTTTATTTTCAACTTGACATGCAAAAGCCCCGTTACAATTCCGGCAACAGCACCCGCCGCGAAAGCCGCGATCATTCCGATATACCACGGACATCCGTTCACCAAAAGCACCGAAAATACCACTCCGCCCAACGGAAAACTGCCGTCTACCGTAAGATCCGGAAAATCCAGGATCTTATATGTGATATAGACACCTAATCCTACGATCGCATAGATAAACCCCATCTGCAGGATGGTACTCATCTGATTGAGAAAAAACATAACCGCTCCTTTTCTCTCTCTTTCCGCTCTTTATGCCGCAGTATCATGTGCGTCCGCGTATTCCGCAGGGAGCGTAAAGCCAAACGCTTCGCAAGCCGATGAATTGTAATCCACCGAATAGCCGTCTTCGATCGTTTCAAGCTTAAATTCACCCGAAATAGGAGTACCGTCCAATATATCCGCGATCATTCCGCCCGTTATCTTCCCGAGCTCAAAATAATCCAGCGAACAGCTCGCGATACACCCAAGTTTTACCTGCTCGATCTCACTGCCGAATACAGGCTTGCCCGCCGATTTTGCCTTATCCAGCACGATCGCAAGATTGTTTACGACATTGTTGTCCGTTAGGTTATTCAGACAATCCACCTTTCCAAGCAATACGCCTGCCGCCGACGGTATATCTTCCGCCGTGTCCACAGGCTGTGCAATGATCTCGATATTGTACGCGGATGCCTGCGCCTCGAATTCCGCTATCTGCGATACCGAATTGGATTCCGACTTCGTATACAAGATCCCGACTTTCACCGATTCCGTGCGGTCGGGTTCCTTTTCTTTGTAAAAATCCGAGATCAGTTTCAGCTGACCCGCTACGGGAAGTTTGTCCGATGTGCCTGTAACGTTCTTGAACAGGGAAAAATCGGCACTCTTTGCCAAAGGATCGGATACCGCCGTAAATACTACCGGCACGCTCCCGCGCGACTGCGACGCCAACGCGTAAGCCGAAGGCGTTGCGATCCCCACCGCCACGGCCGGCGCACGGTTGATCAGCGTGGAAGCATACGTCGTGTTGTCCGCATCCACGCCTTTTGCATTATAATATACGATTTTGATCTTCTCTTCCGTGAAGCCGCGCTCTTGTAAACCCGACAAAATGCCGTCATAACAATTCGTCAGAGAACCGTGTTCCGCATACTGCAGAATGCCGATCACCGTCCTTTGATCGCACCCGACAAACATGACCGCGCTCATGCAGCCGATCAGCAAACTCAATACAATCATTAAGATCTTTTTCATAGTGTTTTCTCCATGTTATTTCCAATTTTTTGTATAAAAAAACACGGTCCTTCCGTTCGGGACGAAAGTACCGTGTTGCCACCCGATTTTACGACCGCATTTTTTCTGCCGCCGCCTCATTGCTGATACGCTTTTGTGAATCCAACATCCACACAAGTTATATCCCCTTTCTGTAACGCGAAAGACGCGTCATCCGCTACCCTTGCTGTTTGCAAGCTCGAAGATGCCCTCGACAGTCCATTCACCTGGCCGCAATCGCTTTTTCACACCAACCAAAAGCTCTCTGAACATTGCATAGCCAAACTACTCTTCTGTCTCATCGGTTTTTTTATACTATACCACGACAACCTGCCGTTGTCAAATATTTCAGACCGGATTTTTTTGACAATTTTAAACGCGGGCAACCTTTCGGCTGCCCGCGTTTGCATGCTTCCTCAATTTTTACAGGTCTGTGCCGTCATCGTACGACGGCTCTCAGAAATTTAAGCCTGTTCAAACTGATCTTTGCCTACGCCGCAAATCGGGCAAGTAAAATCATCGGGAATATCTTCCCATTTCGTGCCGGGAGCAATCCCGTTATCCGGATCACCCGTCGCTTCATCGTATTCATAACCGCACACTGTGCATACATACTTTGCCATGATCTTTTATCTCCTTTTTTTTCTGTTATTCTTATTATAGCAGATTTTCTGCCGATTACAAGTGTTTTCCAAAATTTTATTTGCTGCCCGTTGAACCGAACCCACCTTCTCCGCGAACCGTATCGGAAAGCTCGTCCGTTTCTTCAAACTGTGCGAACACATAAGGCATGATCACAAGCTGCGCCACCCGTTCGAACGGCTCTATGCTCTGCTCGTAGCGGCTGTGATTATGCAGCGCAACGCGGATCTCTCCGCGATAATCGCTGTCGATGACCCCCACTTTGTTTGCAGGCGCCAATCCTTTCTTGGTCGCCAGCCCGCTCCTGGCATAAATCAACCCGACATACCCTTCCGGTATCTCCGCGGCAAGGCCCGTATGCACGATCGCCGTATCATGCGGCGCAATCCGTATCGCATGCTCGCACAACGCATACAGGTCCGCTCCCGCAGCATTCTCACTCCCGTATACAGGCATTTTTGCCTCCGGCAGCAGCTTCTTTACCTTCAATCTGATCTTCGTCATCAGGATTTCCCCCTTTTCTATTTCAAATCATAATTTCCGTCTTGCCATAAACGTATTTGCTTATCCTGCAATGTCCTCTTTACGTCTATGATGCGCTGATTCAATGACCCTCGGAAGCGAAGTTTTAAATCTTTCAGGCTTTCCACAAATTCTCCGTCCACCAGTATATCGAGCATGGACAGCATCTCATCCGTTACCTCGCAATGTGCCTTTCCGCCCGCAACAAGATCACGATCTAACGTATATCCGCTGTAACACCAAACCGTTTTTTGAGGATACGTATCACGAAATTTACGCAAAAGCGTAACCAAAACCCGTTGATTGCACGGCTCAAAGGGCTCACCACCCAACAGCGATAATCCTGCAATATATTCATGCGAAAGCGCCTGCAGAATTTCCTTTTCCGTTTCCTCTGTGTAAGGCTTGCCGTATGAAAAATCCCAGGCCTCCGCATTGAAACAGCCTTTGCACTTATGCGTACAGCCGCTCACGAACAGAGAAACACGTACACCTACACCGTTCGCCACATCATATTTCTTTATATTCGCGTAATTCATTTTCTGCCTCGGACTCCTTTTCTGCCATCAAGCAGAAAAATCTCCATACAGCGCCTGCGTATTTTGCGCAGGCGCTGTATAACACTTTTACAAATGAAGCACGCGCGCTTTGATTTCTTTCGTCTTGCCCAGATTCCAGAAATTTTCGCCCAGATATCCGCAGGTGCGGCGCGTTACATTCATCTTTTTATGATCTTTATTATGACAATTCGGGCACTCCCATTCATTGTCGTCATTGATGATAATCTCACCGTCATACCCGCATACATGACAATAATCGCTCTTCGTATTGAACTCGGCATACTGAATATTGTCGTAAATAAACTTCACGATCTCCTGCATCGCTTCCAGGTTGTTCTGCATGTTGGGGATCTCGACATACGAAATGCATCCGCCCGAAGAAATCTTCTGGAATTGCGATTCAAAGGAAAATTTCGAGAACGCATCGATATGCTCACGCACGTCTACATGGTAAGAATTCGTGTAATATCCTTTATCCGTAACGTCCTTGATCGTACCTAATCTCTCTTTGTCGATCCTTGCAAAGGGATAACACAACGACTCCGCCGGCGTACCGTACAAAGCAAAACCGAGTCCCGTTTCTTTCTTCCATTCATCCGTCTTGTCGCGCATATGCTGCATCACGCGCACAGCAAATTCTTCGCCTTCCGGATCCGTCTGCGAAACGCCCTTCATCAGCTTGGTTACCTCGTACAAACCGATATAACCGAGCGACAAGGTGCTGTATCCGTTGAAAAGAAGTTTATCGATCACTTCGCCCTTTTCCAGACGCGCAATCGCTCCGTACTGCCAATGGATCGGGCTGACATCCGACTTTGTACCCAACAAAGCACGATGGCGAACCATTAACGCTTCACGGCAAAGTTCCAGTCTCTCATCGAAGAGTTCCCAGAACTTGTTTTCGTCGCCCTTTGCCAAAATTCCGATCTGCGGAAGATTGATGGACACCACGCCCTGATTGAATCTTCCTTCAAATTTATAATTTCCGTTTTCATCCTTCCAAGGCGAAAGGAACGAACGGCATCCCATCGGACTGAACACGTTGCCTTCATAAATTTCACGCATTTTCTTCGCCGAAATATAATCCGGATACAAACGCTTGGAAGAGCATTTCACTGCAAATTCCGTGATATAATCGTATTTTCCGCCTTTAAGACAGTTGATCTCATCCAGAACATACACCAGTTTCGGGAACGCAGGCGTAACATACACACCCTTTTCGTTCTTGATGCCTTCGTAACGCTGACGCAGAATTTCCATAATGATCTGTGCATTCTCTTCCAGATATTCATCGTCTTTGTCCAAATACAAAAACAACGTTACAAACGGCGACTGTCCGTTCGTCGTCATCAGCGTATTGATCTGGTACTGAATCGTCTGTACGCCGCTGCGCAGCTCGTCCCGAATCCGATCTTCGACAAGCTTCTTGATCTCGGCATCACTCAATTCAGGGCAAGTCTGATGGAAATGTTTTTCAAATTTTTCGCGGCTCTTGCGCAGATATTTACCCAAATGCCGTATATCCACCGACTGGCCGCCATACTGTGAACATGCTACCGCCGCAATGATCTGCGTAACAACCGTGCATGCTACCTGAAAGCTCTTCGGGCTTTCGATCAGCTTCCCGTTCATAACGGTTCCGTTATCCAGCATGTCCCCGATATTGATCAGACAGCAGTTGAAAATCGGCTGAATAAAATAATCGGCGTCATGGAAATGCAGAATCCCTTCGTCGTGAGCCTTGGAAATCTTTTCCGGCAGCAATATACGGCGCGTCAGATCCTTCGAGACCTCTCCGGCGATCAGATCGCGCTGCGTCGCAGCCGCCAAAGCGTTCTTGTTGGAATTTTCTTCCATGACATCTTTATTGGAATTATGGATCAGACTCAGGATCGCTTCGTCCGTCGTATTCGCCTTGCGGACCAGGGCACGATTGTAGCGATAAATAATATAAGTTTTCGCAAGGTCGTAATGCCCCTGTTCCATCAGCTTCTCTTCGATAAGATCCTGAATATCCTCAACAAGCATTCTCTTTTTCTTCTTACCTTCTATACTCGAAAGGATCTCTTCGATTTCTTCTCCCGTCGCACGCTGCGAAGCCGAAGGCATCTCGGCATTCGCTTTGCCGATAGCGATCGCTATTTTCGCCCTGTCATATTCTACAACGGTTCCGTCTCTTTTGATTACCTGCATAACACCAAATCCCTTCCTTTTTGAATTCTCCATTATTATATCACGTTTCATAAAAAAAACTGCCGCTTTTGCAACAGTTTTTATAAAAACACTATATCTTGTATATTTTGCACAAAATTTGATTCAATATGTAGAATTTTTCATTCCGCGGTCGATTGATGCAAATAATCCTTTTTCAAATGCCCGCTATACAAATCAAGAGTGATCTCAACTCTTTTTTCCTTTTACGAAAGAAAAAAATTCTGCAACTTTTCTGCCGCGCTTTATTGATCCGAAAATAAAACTGCCGTGAAAGGTTTTTATTCCCTGAAGGATCAAAGGGATGCAAAGCAATTAAAATGTCGCAGTGTTCGGCAACGCGCGGGAGCCGTGGTTATACAACCTTACGCGAGGCAATGCATTTAAAATGTTGAGGCATTCGGCAAGGCAAGCGCAAAATTGGCACTGCAAGAATCTCAAAGGCCTCCGCCTCGTACAACTCCGAACGGGAGTACGCTGAATGCATGCGCCTCCACGGAAATCGTGATCGTTTCACCGCGCGTTACTTTGAGACGGACATCCCCGGCAAGTTCAAAATATTCGCCGAGCGTCCTTGCCAGATCCTGTGCGATCACTTCGCGGCACTCTTCGGTCAATGGCTGTGTTTCGCGCTCCAGTACAAGTCTGGTCCTCAGCGCGTGATCTCTTAATTTTCGCATCGTTTCCTCCTGGCGTCTATAAATCATTGTGTTTTGCACAAACTACTGCATATGAGAGCTATTTCTGCGCGGATGAATTCCGCTTACAATCTTGCCATTTTGTTTTACTTGCTTTCGTTCTTCGGTTGGTGCGGAGAAACGATCCTCTTTCTGAATATGTGGGGACGCATCCTCGATCGTGGATTTCTCACCCTGCCGCTGTGTACGATCTACGGCAGCACGGTCATTCTGACTTACCTTCTTCTCGGAACTCCGCGGGAAGGCAAGCTGAGCCCGCTGTTCCGAAAAACGACAGACCTTCCCGACGAAAGAAAAATCTGCCTGCAAATACTTTTATATCTTCTCTACTTTGTTCTCGTCATGATCCCCCCGACTGTGCTGGAACTTTTTATCGGAGTGGCTTTCTCCAGAGGACTGAATAACCCGCTCTGGGACTACGGCTATCACACTTTCCAGCTTTGCGGCAGTATCTGTGTAAGCCAGACGCTCATCTGGGGATTGCTTCTGACCGTCGGCATGGCATTGCTTTGGAAACCGCTCTATACACTTGCCGACCGCGTACCTGTCCGCGTGAAAACTAAGATCGTCTGGCTGCTGACTGCCCTCGTCGTCTTGGATTTTACAGTAAATTTCATCTTCCTTCTGACGCACGGCTATGCCCTGCATTTGTACGGAATTGAAAAGAACGTGTTTTAAAATTAATGACAAACCGATAAAATTTTTAGCTTGGTTGTCTCATGAAAAGCAATACCCCGCCCTCATTTTAAAGGTTTTTTTTCAACGAACGGCGGATGCTTCCGAAAAATCCGTTGTATTTTCCCGTTGCATTGTACAGCTTGCGCGTCCCTTTCTGAATGTTTGCCGCCAAGATCTTAAATGCTTTCTGCGCGCATCCCTGCCGTTCCCCCAAAAACACTGCATCTTCCTGCGGAATAATGCCGAGCAACGGGATCTTAAGGATTTGCGCGATCTCTCCGGGCGATAATATTTCCCCGTCCGCAACGAGATCGCCGCGCACCATGTTCACTACAAGATCCACACTTTTTAAACGATAGCTCTTCAGAACAGATATGACTTTATCGGCATCCCGCAGGGACGAAACATGCGGCGTGGTTACGACAAGCGCTTCGTTTGCCGCCGCAACCGCACGATGAAATCCGCTGCCGATACCAGCCGGACAATCGATCAGAATGTAATCGTAACGCGGAGCCAAAGAATCCAACACAAGCCGTACTGCTTGCGGCGAAATATATTTATTCGGGTCGGTATGATTGGACGCCATCAGAAAAAGATTCGGATACTCCGGATGCCGCAAAAGCGCCTGCGCGGCACGACATCTGCCCTCGATCACGTCGACGATATCGTACGTTACAGACTCTTCCACTCCGCATACCACATCTATATTATTGAGTCCGAAATCGGTATCCGCCAATATGACTCTCTCTCCCATCTGCGAAAGCCGCATCCCGAGATTGACCGATACCGCCGTTTTCCCCACGCCGCCTTTGCCCGACGTGACCACGATTTTCCGCGCCACCTTCCATCTTCTCCGCCACGTTTATTTCAGCATTTATTTTATCATGTTCCCTGCCGAAAATTCTGATGTATTTCCACGAAAAATAGCACTCTTTGTAAAAAACGCTGCGCTCCGCTTTCGTTTTCCCGTTAAATCATTTTCCTTCTTTCCCGATCTTTTATATTAAGCCCGTACAAAAGCCCGTCGGTGCGAAGAATTTGCACCGACGGGCTTTTTCCGATCCTTGCCCGACGCAAAAAATAAGTTTTTATGATATTTCCAAAAAAGCTGAAAAACTTTCAATTTTTCGTTTCAGTCTGTCTGCCATACACGACCGAAAATTTTACTCTGCGTCAATGCTTATAAATGAAAATTTCGTAACGTCAAACAATCCTCTGTCCGAAAGCTTGATATCCGGAATGACCAAAAGCGCTAAAAACGACAAACTCATAAACGCCTCGAACTCGCGGGAAATACCCATCCCGTATGCGATTTCCAACAAATCTTCCGAACGGCGGATATATTCTTCCGCAGGCAGCGAGCTCATAAGCCCTGCGATATCCAGCGGCAGAGAGTGGATTTCCTTTCCCCGCACCGTAACCATACCGCCGCCGATTCTGCGGATCTCTTCCACGGCAGCCGCCATATCCGCATTGTTGTCGCCCAATACCATGATATTATGCGAATCGTGCGCAATCGTGAGTGCAATCGCTCCGTCCTTTAAGCCATACCCTTCCAGCAATCCGATTCCGATATTTCCCGTATTATGATGGCGCTCCACAACTGCCATCTTCAAAAGATTCGTACCTTTCAGCACAACATCCCCATCCTTGCTTTCCACTTCGCGCACTACGCGCTCCGTTACCACATTGTTGCTGATAAGCCGTATGACATTTGCCTTTTTCCCTTTCAAACCGAGTTTGAACGAATCCGCCGAGACCTTCCCGACATGTACCGTATTTTTGACCGCTTCCGGCAAAAACTTTTCACCCGCATCAAACAGCGCTTCGCCGTCTTTTGCAACCAGTTTCCCGTTTTTAAAGGTGTACACGCAATTAAAATTTTTCAGATCGTCAAACACCGCAATATCTGCGTCATATCCGGGCGCGATCGCTCCTTTGCCGTATAAACGATAGCATTCCGCAGTGTTTAACGTAGCCGCCGTTACTGCCCATACAGGATTTAAGCCCGCACTTACAGCCACGCGCAGGGCATTGTCCAAATGTCCCTTGCCTTTGATATCCGCCGCATGACGATCATCCGTACACATCATGAACCGGCGCATATTTGCCGCAGTCATTGCTTTGCAATTCACCGCCACGTTGCGCGTTGCAGAACCTTCGCGCAGATGTACATACATTCCCTTGGATACTTTTTCCGCCGCTTCTTCGGGCCCGATGCATTCATGATCGGTACTGATCCCCGCGCTGATATAGGCGTTCAGCCCTTTTCCGCTCGTCGACGGAGCATGCCCGTCTATCACACGATTTTCTGACCGCGCCGCTTCCAGTTTCTTCATGCACTCCGGATCTTTGTAAATAACGCCCGGATAATTCATGAACTCTCCTAAACCGTAAATAAACGGTTCACGCAAGTACTTTTCTGTATCCGCGCCCGTAAGGATCGCCCCGCTCGTTTCAAATGATGTGGCAGGCACGCACGACGGCAGCATGACTTTCACTTCCAACGGCGTACGCGCTACAGCGTCCGCTATATATTTCGCCCCCGCTATACCGCACACATTGGTAATTTCATGCGGATCGGCAATGACCGTTACCGTGCCGCGAGGCAATACCATCTTCGCAAATTCTTCGGGCGAAAGCTGTGAACTCTCAATATGCACATGCGCATCGATCAGCCCGGGCACCGCGATCTTCCCCGCAATGTCATATTCCGTTTCTCCGTCATATTCGCCGAACCCTACGATCTTCCCGTCCTGGATCGCTATGTCCGCACGGACGATCTCTCCCGTAAAGACGTTGACAAAACTTCCGTTTTTGAGTACAATCTCCGCCTTTTTATTCCCGATGGCGGCATCGATCAGTTTTTCGATCATGCTCCTTCCTCCTGCCGTTAAATTCCATTCCATTATACCATACACTTTCTGAATTGTAAACCGCCGACAATAAATTCTTTCCGTATATGGTTCTGTTTTTTCTGTTCCGTACTTGAATACATATTTACGCCAAACCTTACCCCCCGACATTCATTCTTCCGTTGTACACCGCCCGAATTTAAGAGGTACGTTCCCCCTAAAAGTGTCCGCACAGAAAGCTTATGTTCTGCCCGATCCTAAACTTAATCTGAGTATAAATTGCAAAAAATAAGGTCTTTTCTCTGCTTACCACAGAGAAAAGACCTTATCGGGTTTTGTTTTAAAGTCCTGCAATATCAGTGTGTGAACAGGAACGTGAACAGGAACACCAGCGAAAGAATTGCCGTAACCGGGCTGATATCCTTAACTTTGCCCGTGCAAAGCTTAATGATGGTGTAAGAAAGGAACCCTGCCGCAATACCATACGAAATGGAATACGTAAAACTCATGATCGAAATGGTCAGGAACGCAGGAACTGCCGCTGCAGGATCTTTCCAATCGATGTTCGTAACATTTCTCATCATCAAAACGCCGACATACATCAAAGCACCTGCCGTTGCGCAGGAAGGAACCAAAGCCGCGATCGGGCTGAGGAACATAGCGACTGCAAACAGGATAGCAACCACCAAAGACGTGAATCCCGTTCTGCCGCCTTCTGCAACGCCCGCAGAAGATTCTACAAACGTCGTAACCGTGGAAGTACCCAGGATCGCACCCGTGCAGGTTGCGATCGAATCACACAAGAGCGCGCGCTGAATATTTTTCACTTCTCCCTTGTCATCGATGAGACCGCTCTCTTTACCTGCCGCCTGGCACGTTCCCATCAATGTTCCGATCGTATCGAACATGTCAACCATCGCAAACGCAATCAACGCCGCAATAAAATCAAATATCATGTCCGCTCCGATGCCCTTGAATCCGTTGATGAAGACCTGTCCTACAGATTCTTTGCCAAAGCTTACAAACGCATCCAAAGGATTGGAGAATGTAATGCTGTCAAATACAGCCTGGCAGGATGCCGATCCGGCCGCCACACCGATCCCGCAGAAAATATAATACAGAATCGCACTGCCGATGATACCCAAAACCATAGCCGCTTTCACATTCAGCTTGGAGAAAATAGCGATCATGAGCAGAGAAATTACAGACACTGCCGCAGCAATCATTTTTGCACCGGTCGCCTTTGCAAACGTAAGAACGTTGAAAGAAATCATCGTTACTTTCGTGCTTGTATCCAAAGCAACAAGGCCTGCATTCTGCATACCGACAAAGGCAATGAACAGTCCGATGCCGGCAGGGATCGCAATGCGGATCGCTTGCGGAACAGAACGCACAATCGCTTTACGAGCACCGACAATCGTCAGGGTCAGGAACAATACACCCGAGCAAAGCACGATCAAAAGCGCATTCGCATAGGAATAATTCATTCCGACACAAATCGTATACACGAAGAATGCATTCAATCCCATTCCGGGTGCCTGCGCAAACGGCAGCTTCGCTAGGAATGCCATCAAAAGCGTGCCAACGATTGCCGAAATAGCCGTAACAATATAGATCGCTCCATAAGATACGCCTAAAACCTCGGCTCCGCTGACCAAATTACCTGTGCTGAACGGATCGCCGAACATTGTGGCATTTGTCATGAGGATATAAACCATCGTCATGAACGTCGTCAAACCGGCGAGCATTTCT
>CASEWU010000271.1 GCA_949291725.1 uncultured Bacillota bacterium | reverse complement strand
GTCAGGAATGTGCAGACGGCCGCCTTCCAGCCAATCTTCCCTTGCGGTCGATCCTACAATTTCCGCTATAAACATTACATGCGTTTCCAATTCCACCGTTTGGCGCACCTTGCATTCCAAAGAAACCGGGCATTCCGCGATTGCCGGCGCTTTCACGTTTTCGCACGCTTGTTTTGTCAAACCGAGTTTTTTGAATTTATCCGTATCCCTGCCGGAAACAACGCCGCATCCGTCAAGCGTTTCCAAATGCGCCCGATCGGCCAAATTTACTACAAACTCACCGGTTTTGCGGATCAATTCATAGGAATACCTGCTGCGACGCACAGAAATACTGAGCATAGGCGGCTCAGAATTGACTGTTCCCGTCCATGCGATCGTTACGATGTCCGATTTTTCCATATCGCCGCATGACACCATGACTGCCGGTACCGGCGCAAGATACACCGAAGGTTTTATATTTTTTTTCATATTGTCATTAAGTCTCCTTTTTATTTTTACAAGAAATTATTTATGCCGTAAAAATTAAATCTTTCTGAATTGAAAATGACTTATTCAGGCCTGTAAAGCAACGTAAGGAAAGCATAAGATTTCAACTCTTTGCGCAAAGTTTTATAATTCGGACAATATTGCGCAACCAGTCGCCAGAAAGCCGCCGAATGATTCATTTCTCTTAAATGGCACAATTCATGAATCAGGACATAATCACGAAGAGACGAGGGCAACATGGTCAGCCGCCAATTCAGTTTGATCTTCCCTTCCGCATCGCAACTGCCCCAGCGCGCTTTAAAATCATGTAAAGCCGCACCTTGCGGAACCATCCCGACTTTTTTTGAGAACTCGTACAACATTTCCGTCAATATCCATCCGCGCGTTTTTTCAAAATATTTGCGAACCGCACGAAAATCTTTCAGAAAAAAAGTATCGGAAGTCTCGAAATTTTTCTGTCCACCGAACACAACTTGTTTTTCTTGCCCTGCATCCAATATTTTTAAACCGCTACGAATTTGTGAAAATTTCGGATCGGCCTGCGCCTGCAACTTTTTTTCGATCCAGCCTCGTTTATTCTCCATAAAGGCGGCTATTGTCGCGTCCGAAATTCCCGTCGGCGCCTTGATCATCACTTTTCCTTCCGAAACCGTAATCACCACCGTCCGGCGCCTCGACCGCTGAATACTGTATTCCATAATCTTATCCGTTTTCCGCTTTATCGAAAATATACCCTCGCCGCAACAACCGTTTCCGTCCCGTTTTTCACACCCTCGACGACATACTCATTCTCACTTATTTCTTTCCTATAAAAGTTCAGCACATCCCCCTCGTGCGACTGTTTTATATAATGAATCTGAAAACCGTGCAAAACTTTCTCTTCCAATTCCTTGACAGAAAAACAGTTAAAAATATAATCGGCATATTTTATATTGTTCACATGATAGTTAAAATCATATTCGGAATTCGCCACACGAATCGTAAAGGCAGGTTCTTCCCGATCCGTAATTTCCGGAATGCGCCAATCGTCAAATGCAACACTCTTTTCCGCAATATAATCGATCGACGGATGCGTAATCGCTGAACACGGTACGATCCTTCCGTTTTTTCTGAGAATGCACCAGCGTGAATACGCGCGCATCGCCACCCCATCCCGATCCGATACGCGAAAACTGCGTTCATAAATCGCTTTGTTCGGCTCATGCGGCCATGTTTCCACAAGAAGAGTCTCTCCGCATATCGGACACCGTTCGCATTCTACGTAAATCTTGGACAGGACCCAAAAGCATCCCTCTGCCGCGAGATCAGCGTATCCCATCCCCATTTTTTCGGAATGGTCTCCCGCCGTCTCTTGAAAAAAACCAAGCACCGCCGAAGGTTTGACCCGCCGTAAAAAATCTGTTTCATAATTTCGCAACGTAAAGGACCGTTGCTCTTTATTTTCTGCCTTCATATGTTTACCTGTCAATCTTTTATGCAACCGCTCTGAACTTCTAATCGCTTTCGATTCGATCGTTCCGAATAACCCCGATTTTGGATCACTCCTTGCGAATGCATATATATTTATATTGTACACCAATTCGGTACGTTTGTCCATCTTTTCAAAAATATTTAATATACCGAAATTTTCTTCAGTTTTAAACATTTATCACCGTATTCTGTCTGACATAATACTATGCAAATACAGAATTGAATTATTTATATAAATGAAAATATTGACAAATCCGAACAAATCCTGTATAATATTGTCGATAGGAGGTATATCCATGAATACAGATAATACCAATGACAAAGAAAAAGAATCCGCTGATAACGCCTCCTCTATCAGCAGCGATCTGATACGGGGACACATCAATACAATTATTCTTCGTACACTGTATGACGGCGATAAGTACGGTTACGAAATCATCAATGAAATCGAGGAGAAAAGCAAAGGGCAGTATTCTCTGAAACAGCCTACCCTATACAGTGCTTTGAAACGCCTGGAAAGTCAGGATTACGTTACATCCTATTGGGGCGGCGCCAGCAACGGTGGCAGAAGAAAATACTTTCAAATCACCGATAAGGGTAAAGCAGTTGTTGAGCAGAACAGAGCCGAATGGGAATATTCTCGCACGGTCATCGACAGCCTTATTTCTGAACGTGATTATGATTTTTCCAATCCCCCTCCCGCTTCTTCCGTCGATTTCAATATTCTGAAAAAATCCACATCACGTGTTCCGATTTCTTATTCGGAAGATAACGATGAAATCGAATTACCCGACGGACACAACTTCAGAGAAATCGGCAAAGATGAAAGTACTGAGGATCTTACCGCTTCCGAACAAGAATCCGCCGAGAACACTGCAGATGATTCCTCCTCCCTTTCACAGCAAAACGAGGAACAAGAGTTATCCGCATCGGACACGAATGCCAACAGCAATTTCACCGACAACACTTTTAACTATTCACAATCGCAAACTGAGCAAGAACAATCGGAGCAAACCGATACATATATCCGATCGTCTGTAAATCAGACACAAAAGCAAACCTCATCCGATTCGCACAACATTTCTGCTACCGATGAAAATTCATTCTCTCAAAGCGCGGCACAATCCAGCGATCATTCTTCCAGCGTCTCACAAACAGTTGTTCCGGACGATCAGGAAGAAGATCAAGTCAGTCGCACAGCAGAACCTCAGCCTTTGACGGACGACGAAAAAAATCGTATCCATGAAAATTATAAGGCCCTGATCGGCGAGGAAACGGATGCTACTTCGTATTATTACGCCCAAGTAGCCCGCGACAAAGCGCAGGAGCCTAAGCAAGAAGAACCCGTACAGGATTTTGCAGCCGATCCGTATGCAAACGGAGCGCAGCCCTACCCGCAGGACGGCTACACAGATCCCTACGCACAACAGGGACAATACCCCGATCCGTATGCACAAGGCCAATACGCTGACCCGTATGCTCAACAAAATTACAGCGATCCATACAGCGAAAATCGGGCAATCTCTTCCGAACTATTATATTCAAACAAATCTCCTGCCGAACGCAATTATAAAAAATTATTGAATAAGTTATACGATAATACCCATAAACAGCAGGAAGAAGATGACGAATACGCTGCAGCCGACTATCCGCAGGATCAATCTGAACCTGTTACACAAGTGCAGGAAGCTCAGCAACCGGAATCACCCGCACCGCAAACGTATGCAGCCCAACCCTCCTATACGGAGCAGCCGAGAGCAGCCGTGCAGCCAGAGGCCGCCGCAACTCCTCATGCAGGAAATACGGCCAGCAATATTGAATTTTATGATGTCGAAGAAAAAGCCCAAAACGAGGGGCTCCGCATCACGACCACAAACGGGTCCAGAAACCGCACCATGGCCAAAGCAGTCGGAAACACATTCGATAAGGGACGCGCTCTCTTACTTACAGCCATCTATGTCTTTATCGTAGCTTTAGCAGAATGCATTATCAATCACTGCTTACATAATGTTTTGAGCTCCGGAGTCGCTTATATCGTGATCCCCTACGTTCTTGCATTTGTCATGCTGGGTGTGTTTCTCTTCCTTTTCCTGAACGGTTACGGTAAAAACAGTCGCAAGACTCAATCCAAATCTTACCTTTCCGCAAGTTTGGTAATTTTTATTAACATCGTACTCATTATCGTGCTGATCGCTTATCTTGTGATCTATTTCGGATCGGCAGACCTTTCTACCGGCATCCAAATCCTGAAATATGCGATCTTCCCGATTATCTATGCTTTTAATCTGCCTCTGTTTGCTCTTCTCTATCGCGTAAACAGCAATAAACAATAATTCATTTT
>CASEWU010000270.1 GCA_949291725.1 uncultured Bacillota bacterium | reverse complement strand
TCTGAAACCGCGGCAGGCACCGTCGGAAGATCCGGCAAAGTGTATCGGGTGCGGCAAATGTATAGAGGTTTGCCCTGTATGCAATTTGGATGCAGGACGGCATGATTCGGGCAGATGCATCGGATGTGCGGCGTGTGTCAGGTTTTGTCCTGCCGGGGCCAGAAAATTCAACGACGAAAATATAATGAAGGCAAAAGACTGGCTGGAAGCAAATTGTTTGGTTCGTCGGATGCCGGAGTTTTTTATTTAGGAGAGTAAACATGAACGATACGCAGGAAAAAGAAAAGCTGTTCCGCGAGTTTTTCGGCGGCGAGGATAAGGATGTGGTTTCAAGGTTTGAAGCTTTTCAGGCTTTGATGGTACAATACAATTGTGCAGTCAAGGAAGTTCGCACAAAATTTGAAGTTCTTAATGAGGAATTATCGTATCGTACGAGCAGAAATCCGATTGAAAGCATTGTATCGAGAATCAAGACACCGATCAGTATTGCTGCAAAGCTTCAAAGACTGGGGATCGAGCCGACAGTGGAAGCTATTTCGGAACATCTGAACGATGTGGCGGGCATACGAGTTATATGTTCTTTTATAGATGATATTTACAGAGTCGCGGAAATGCTGGCGAAGCAAGATGATATTACTGTTGTCCAGGTAAAGGATTATATACAAAAGCCCAAATTAAACGGATACCGCAGTTATCATATGATCGTAGAAGTACCCGTGTTTTTTTCTGACAGCAAAAAGATAACGAGGGTCGAAATACAGCTTCGCACGGTCGCAATGGATTTTTGGGCAAGTCTGGAACATCAGATGAAGTACAAAAAGGAAAATGCCGATACTCCGGAGATTGCCAACGAATTAAAAAGCTGTGCGGAGACGATTGCTGCCACAGATGCACGCATGTTGGGTATTCGGAAAAAAATCGAAGCATTGCACGTACAAGGTAAGTAAATTTTAATGAAAATCTTGATTTTGTGTGAATTTTGTACTATAATAGTTTCATCTCGGAAATAAGATCAATTCTCGGAGAACGGGGGTAGCACCTATGGTTGGAAAGGAAGATTTGTCGGCTGTTTCAGAGTCTGAATTCGCGAAAATGCAGGAAGTTTTGGATGTGGATAAATGGCTTGCGAGCGAAAAGGCCGGGCGCGATTTGTGCGGGTCGATGAGCTGGTGCATATATTGTGTCAAAGGCGAGACATATCCATGTGCGAAAGCTCAATTCCGTGAGAAAATGGAGACGGCATTGGACGAAATCACGCTTGATCTGTCGGATCAAGATATTCCAGTACAAGAGAACAGGAAAGAAGAAGAGATCGAGTCGGAAAAGGCGGAAGAAGATACAGGAGAGGCTTTGCGGGAAGATGCAGAGGAAGAAATTGCATTGACGGATATTTCGACGCCTGAGCCGCTTCAAGAAACGCTGCGGAAAGACGCCCCGGACGGGTATGAGTTTGTAACGCGGTATCGGCGTTCTTTTCGATCGCGTCTTATACAGAATACACAGCTTCAGGATGTATATACGGAGTTGAAAAATGCCTTGCTGGGGTATGGCGGGGTGAAGTCGAGAATGTGTCTTAGCGGAGAGAATTTCCGTGCAAACGGGAAAAAGCTTGCAAAGTTCGTTATCACCGGTAAAAAGCTTTCTCTGTTTTTGGCGTTGGATCCTTCCGAATATGAAACCAGCGGTTATCGTTTTGAAGATGTTTCGGATAAAAAATCACATAAAGAGACCCCGCTGCGTGTCAAAATTACATCGCGGCGCTCCGTAAAACAAGCAAGAGAGCTCTTGAAAATTCTTGCTTTAAAGAACGGATTGCCGGAAGTCGGCTGTATTTATACGGATTTTCATTTTCCGTATAAGACAGATGAAGCTTTGATTCGTTCAGGATTGATAAAACCGTATTTGTCTTTAGTAAAGCAAAAATCAAAATGACCATTAAAAGCGTCGGTAAGCCCGACGCTTTTTTTTAATTGGTTCAAATGATTTGTTCCTTTTCATAAATATTTCTATTTTTACGCGAGTATTGACAAGAGTGAATAATGCATTTATAATGGAGAAGGAGGTGCCGGAATGGATAATAAATACAGTTCAATTTTTACACCGTGGAAAATCGGGAATGTTGAAGTTAAAAATCATATCGTAATGTGCTCTATGGGAGGGACATGTTTATTCGGGTTTGCCGAGCCGAACCATTGGGATAAGGAAGCCGCGAAGCTGATTTTGGAAGTGGCAAAAAATAACTGTGGGTTAATTCTTCCCGGTATTGCGCCTATAAGGGATTTGGTCGGGAATAAGTGGCTGTATCAAGGGGAAGGAAAATTCAAAAAATTGAAAGAATTTATGGAAGAGGTCCATAAAACGGGAGCAAAACTTTTTGTTCAGATCACGGCCGGGTTTGGTCGTTCTTTTGCAGTGAGTAAATTGACGGAAACTGTTTATACGCATCCGCTGCTGCGCGGAATATTGAAGCCGTTTATAAATGTTGACAGACTGACGATGGCGCCTTCATCTGCGCCGAACAGGTGGTCGGATAAAGTACCCAGTCGTGCGATGACGCAAAAAGAGATCCGTGATATTATCGATGGTTTTGCGCGCGTAGCGGAAAAATGCAAGAAAGCCGGCGTTGACGGGGTAGAAGTTCATGCGGTGCATGAAGGGTATTTGCTGGATCAGTTTACGCTACCTTATGTGAATAAGCGCAAGGATGAATATGGAGGCAATTTTGAAAATCGGTATCGTTTTGCGGTAGAGATCGTGCGGGCGATCAAGCAGGCGTGCGGGAACGATTATCCGGTCTCACTGCGCTATTCAGTTGTTTCTAAGACAAAAGATTTTCGTCTCGGAGCTTTGCCGTGTGAAGGAGATGATTATAAGGAAGCAGGAAGAGATTTGGAAGAAGGTATCAAAGCCGCCAGATATTTGCAGGATGCCGGATATGATATGCTGAACTGCGATAACGGTACTTACGATGCATGGTATTGGTCGCATCCGCCTATGTACATGCCCTTGAATTGCAATTACAGGGAAGCGGAAGAGGTGAAGAAAGCAGTATCGATTCCGGTTGTGGTGGCGGGACGGAACGAGCCTGCCTATGCTGCAGAGAAGATACAAGCGGGGAAAATTGATGCGATGGGGGTGGCCAGGCAGTTTTTGGCAGATCCTGAATGGATAACGAAGCTTATGAATGGGAAGGAAGAAGATATCCGCCCGTGCATATGCTGTCATAACGGATGTTTTAATCTGGCAAAATATGAGGGAGTACCGAATACACAGACGCTGGCGGAAACAAAAGCGATGTGTCGATGTGCCGTTAATCCGATCTCGATGAATTCTGAAAAATATGGTATTCAAAAGGCAAAGACCGCAAAAAAAGTTGCAGTGATCGGCGGAGGGATCGGCGGTATGGAAACGGCTCGGGTAGCTGCTTTGCGAGGGCATAAAGTTACGATTTATGAGAAAACGGGAGAGTTAGGAGGCGTTTTTATCCCGGCGGCTTCTTTTGAGTTTAAAGAAAAGGACAGAAGCCTGATAGAATGGTATAAAAAGCAAATTCGCGATCTTGGGGTGGAGGTAAAATTAAACACGGAAATAAGGGATCCGAATACGTTGGATGCGGATGAAGTGGTTATAGCGACAGGCGCCGCTGCTCGGAAATTACATGTACCCGGAGCCGTGAGAGGTTTAGAGGCTTTGGAATATCTGAATGATCGCTCCAAGGCGGGCGAGAGAGTGATCATAATCGGGGGCAGTCTGACCGGTTGTGAAATCGCCTATGAACTGTACAATCAGGGGAGGCATCCGGTCATTGTGGAAATGAAGAATGATCTGATGGCTGTCAGAGGAATATGCCTGGCAAATTCTTCCTATTTACGCGATTTCTTTAAGTTGAAAAAAGTGCCTGTATATCTGAACACAACTTTGAAAAGCATAACAGAAAAGGGCGCTGTGGTTTCAGACAGAAATAATAAAGAATTTACTTTGGAAGGCGATACGGTCATCCTTTGCGTAGGATATGTGCCGCAGCCGCTGGGCACAAAAACGAAGTATTTAGTGGGAGATTGTTATGAGGTCGGCAATGTCATGACGGCTGTTTGGCGCGCATGGGATGTGGCAATGAAACTTTGATCACCGATTTTTGGATGAATAAAAGAAACATAAAACAAAACTTGTAAAAAGTTAACCGATAGATAAGCCATGTCGTATGTGAATGCGGCATGGTTTATCTAAAATATTATGGAAACCGATAAAGTAAGGTTTTTCAAAAAGCAATTTATGGTCTATTTCATGCGGCGGAATCGGAAAACAAGGGAAAAAACGTTGACATCTGCGTGAAATTGCTTTAAACTATGTCTGTAAGTAAATTGTACGATTCAAGTGTCTGCCGAAGGGCAGGTGAAAAGGGAAACCGGTGAAAATCCTGTGCAACAGCCATTACTGTGAGCGGTTAAAAGAGGCGCTGCGCCATTGAATGAAAGTTTGAGAAGGCAAGCCGAATCCTGGGAAAGGACCGTAAGTCAGGAGACCTGCTTGAATTTCGTTCGGAGAAACATTCTTGGGCAATCGGAGAATGCGGCCGGCAAATCTTTGACCATGGGATAGGTGCGTCCGCAGGAATCTGCGGGCGTTTTTTTGTTGCCATCTTCTTCTCGGTTTACTTATAAAAAAGATCGCAGAGGTTACTATGAGAGCGAAGAGAGGTTTGGCATTATTTTTATGCGCGGCGTTTCTGTTGGGATGCACGTTGATCGTATCAGCTTGCGCGAGAAAAACAGAAAAAAATGAGGCAGAAACAGTACAATACATTGAACTGGTAAGCCAGGGAAAGGAAAGCAATGTATTTGCGGAACTTTTTTCGATCGAACATTTTTCGGATGGGCAGGGACGGGCTTATTCAAGGATTGAGATTTACGATAAAAACAAAGAATTAAATTCCGCGTGGCTCTTACTTCCGGAAGGGGTAACTTCCGTAATCGGATTGCCGGAAAAAACAAATCTTATGACAGAGTCAGATCGTGAAAATATTATGGTATCTTCGGCGAGTACGATGTCTTTGATCAATGCGATGGGCGCTTTGGACAAGGTCCCGATGACGACGTCCGATACGACGTGGCGGATCGAAGAGATCAAAAACGCGATCGCGAGCGGTCAGGTGCAGGAAGTCGGGAAATACAATACTCCGGATTATGAAAAGATTCTGATGATCGGAGCTGAAAAGAAAGTAACTCTTGCAGTTTTTTCTACGATGATCGATTATGAGCCGGAAGTGGAAGAGATGCTCGGTAATAGCTGCGGACTGCGCATTATGCGCGATCAGTCGTCGTCGGAGGGGCATCCGCTTGCGCGTACGGAATGGATCAAAATTTATGGTGAAATCTTTGGAATGAGGGAACAATCGGATGCTGTATTCAATGATCAGGTCGGTATTTTAAATGAAACACTGGAGAAAATAGGCGAATTGTCGGAGACGGACAGGAAAAGCGTGCTCATATTTTATACTACATCCAGTAAAGAAACGTATTATGTCCGCAATGCGGCAGATTATGTTACGGAGCTTGTGAATCTTGCGGGCGGTAAACAGGTGAGCGAGATCGGCGCGGGAAAATCCGGAAACACAAAGATGGATCAGGAAACATTTGCGGCGACGTGCTCGCAGGCTGATTATGTATTGTATAACT
>CASEWU010000269.1 GCA_949291725.1 uncultured Bacillota bacterium | reverse complement strand
CAAAATATCGCAGGCAGAATGTAAAAGAAAAAAGATCAGATTCCGATAACAGGGTTCAGCGCAGTATGTTGCGCTGAACGTCGGCAGTTTTACATATCGGTTTCGTGTGTGCGGTGTTGCGCGAAGATCTGATTTTGATGCATGATCGAAAGCCCGTCTGTGCAAAAAATTGCACAGACGGGCTTTCTTAAAACATCACACAAATAAAATAAACTTTAAAAAGTAAACGCGCGGCGGCGTTTGCTGTATTCAGATAAGATCAGTCCAGAATTCCTGTTTTTGCAACCGATTTTATGAAAGAGCTCGGAGACATGTTGGTCAGATCTTTGAACTGCTTGGAAAAGTATTGCAATGTATCGTACCCAAGCAGTTCTGCCGTTTCGGAAACGGTATATTTTTCTTCGGCAAGCAGTTGTTTTGCGCGTTCGATCTTCATGCGTATAAACGATTGCATGATACTCTCGCCCGTACGGGATTTATAAATTTTTTTGAGATAAGAAACGGAATAACCGAGTTTTTCGGCGATATTTTGCAAGGTCATGCGTTCTCCCACGCTCTCTTGCAAAACTTTTTGTATATGACCGACGGTCGTATTGTCTCCGACGTTTTCCTTTTTCGGTTTGTCCATGAGAGAAAACAGTACGCCCTCCAAACCTGCTCGGATCGCCTGCAAGGCAAAGGCAGACGCATTCGGACGGAGTGTCAGTTTTTCCTGATAAACGAGATTCATGGGCTCGCTGAACGCTTGTTTGCCGAGAACAACGATCTGGCGGAAGCATTGCCGTGCATAGGCGCAAAGTCTGATCGCTTTCCCCGCGGGCAAATCATGCTCGGAAAAAGTACCGTCAAAGCCTGCGATGATCATATTGGTTCCGCTTTTTGCCGGACGTACATTGTGAAATACGCCGGGAGCATGTATAAATGCCTCTCCCTGATGCAATAAAAAGCGGTTGGAAGAATCGGTGATCTCCGCTTCGCCGGAATCACAGCATACGATTTCCCAGAACGAATGGGATTCGCCTTCAAAAGAAAAATCCTTTGAGTAAGCGAAATAGTGCAGGGAATAAAGCGTTTCCACGCGCGGATCTTTTTGAATTTTGGTGGGAATATAGGTTGTAATCATCTTGAACCTCTTGTTTTCAGTATACCATAAAAAAGATGGAAAGTGTACCAGAAATTATAAGTTTATGCTGATTTTTTTTATAACTTCCCGCAGGTAAGGAATGATATAATGAGGACGGAATAAAAAGCAGAATGCGGGAGATGAATTATGGAATGCGATTTCAGAAAGATTGTCGGAAATTTTGTTGCGGACGGTGAATTTTTGTCTTGTGAGAGATACGGGGAAGGGCATATCAATGTCACATACAAATTGACCATGCTGCAGGGCGGAAAGCATGTGCATTATATACTGCAAAAGATCAACACGAGGCTGTTCACGGATGTGGGTAAGCTTATGCACAACATTGAACTGGTTACGGATTTTTGCAGGAAAAGCGTAGAAAAGAAGGGCGGAGACCCGATGCGGGAATGTCTGAACATTGTCAGGACAAAAGACGGGAAAAGCTATCTGAAAGAGGGAGAAGCGTATTTCCGAATGTATGTATATATTGAGAATGCAATAACGTATCAGATCGTGCGCAATGCGAATGATTTTTATGAGAGCGCGGTGGCGTTCGGAAATTTTGCGAACCTGTTGGCGGAATTCGACGCGTCGCAGCTGTATGAGGTACTGCCCGATTTTCATAACACGAAAAAGCGCTATGATGATTTTAAAAGAGCGGTGGAGCAGGATATATGCGGAAGAAAGGTGCAGGTTCAGCGGGAAATTGACTGGATGGTCGCGCACAGCGGGCTTTGCGGAAAGATTGTGGACAAGATAGCGGCGGGTGAAATACCGCTGCGTGTTACGCACAATGACACGAAGCTGAACAATGTCATGATCGATGCCGAAACGGGCAAAGCTCTTGCGGTTATCGACCTGGATACGGTCATGCCCGGATCTCTTTGTTATGATTTCGGGGACAGTATCCGCTTCGGGTGCAACAGTGCGGCAGAGGATGAGCCCGACCTTGAAAAGGTGCATTTCAGACCGGACCTTTATGAAACGTATCTCAAAGGGTATCTTTCGGCGGTCGGAACTTCGATCACGGATTCTGAAAAAGAGAATTTGGCGATGGGAGCCATCTTGATGACGTATGAGTGCGGGATGCGTTTTCTGACCGATTATTTGGAAAACGATGTCTATTTCCACACGACGAGGGAAGGACAGAATCTGGATCGCACGCATACCCAGATGCGTCTTGCGGACGAGATGCTGGAAAATTACGATTCGCTTCAAAAATTTGCAAACGTGAGGTAAAATAATGGTAGATGCAGGCAAATGGTATTTTTTGAAAGAGAACGTTTCGGGAAGGGAAGACGAGGGTTGCCGTGTCCGCATGGATGTCGGTGCCGATGCGCTTGTTTTTTGCTTTGAGGTTTCAGATACGGCGATCGTAAGCCGTTTTGCGCATGATAACGAAGATATATGGCAGGATGACGCTGTAGAGGTATTCATATCGCCGAACGGAGATCGCAAAAATTATTTGGAGCTGGAAGTATCGCCGTATGGGGTGCGTTTTTTCGGAGAAGTGAGCAATGAGGACGGGAAAACGCCGAAGTTGAAAAAAATCGCGCCGGAGTTTTCTGCCCGAGCGATGGAAACGGAAGGCGGATATCGCGTTGTGATAAGTATACCGTATACGTCGATGAAGGGTTATGATGCGGATAAATGCGTTTTAAATGCTTTCCGTCTGGATAAAAAGGCGGACGGAAGGCAGCTGTTGTATGCATTGAATCCGACTTTATGCGAAAGTTTTCATCGTCCGGCGTATTTCGTGTAAGCAGGACGCCTGCGTGGTGTTTACTTGCTTTTTCTGGGGGATTGTGATAAAATGAAGAAAAGAACGGATCTTTACAGATCCGTATTGCAGGGGAGAAATTGGCAATGAAATTGAACGGAAATGCAATTGTGTTTGTACCGGACGGAAAGGCGGAAAAGGAAGCGTTTTCGCGTATTACGCACCTCGCCGTTTCGGCACACCAGGATGATATTGAATTTATGGCGTACGCGCCGATCGCGGAGTGCTTTGGGAAGGAAGACAAGTGGTTCGGAGCCGTCGTTACGACAGACGGAGCCGGCAGTCCGCGGAATGGTTTGTATGCCGACTTTACGGATGAGGATATGAAAAAAATCCGTATCGGAGAACAGAAAAAAGCGGCATATGTCGGCGAATATGGCGTACAGGTATTGTTGGGACATCCGTCGCGTCAGGTCAAAGATCCGAAAGATACGGAAATCGTTAAAGAATTTGTACAGATCTTCCGTGCGGCGCGTCCGAAATATGTCTATATGCACAATCTTGCGGATAAGCATGAAACGCATGTCGGCACGGCTTTGAAGGTGATTGCGGCGCTCAGACAGCTGAATGAGGACGAACTCCCGGAAAAAGTTTACGGCTGTGAAGTCTGGCGCGATCTGGATTGGGTATTGGATGAGGAAAAAATATATATGGATTGCGGTCCGCATCCGAATATAGCGCGCGCGCTTTCCGGAGTTTTTGACAGTCAGATCGTCGGCGGAAAGAGATATGAGCTGGCGGCGGAAGGGCGCCGTGTGGCAAATGCCACGTTTTCGGCGAGCCATGCCTGCGATACTTATACGGGACTCAATTACGCCATGGATCTGACGCCTCTTATCAAAGATAAATCGCTGGATGTTGCAGAATATGTGGCGGGATTTATCCGTCGGTTTGAAAACGAAGTGCGGTCGACAATAAAAAGGTTTACGGAGGAATGAGGAAATGAACTATACGGAAACTTTGATGTGGCGTGAATTGAACGAGGCGCCTGCTGTTTTGAAAGTTTTGCAGGAAAAAAGTTCGGCGGTACTGCAAGAGATCGTCAAAGCGGTGAAAGAATTGCAGATCACGAACGTCTATACGGCGGCGCGCGGTACTTCCGATCATGCAATGATTTTTTTCAAATATCTTGCCGAGAGCCTTTTGGGACTTCCTGTGGCGTCAGGCGCGCCTGCCGTAGAAACGATGTACGGCGGCAAATTGGACCTTCGCCATTCGCTGGTGATCGGCTGTTCACAAAGCGGAAAAGCTGCGGACGTAATGGAAGTTGTGAAGAGTGCAAACGAGTGCGGTGCCGTAACGGTGGCGATCACAAACGATGAAACGAGTCCGCTGGCAAATCTGGCAAAATATCATCTTTGCTGTTTTGCGGGAGAAGAAAAAAGTGTGGCGGCCACAAAGACATTCAGCGCTCAGCTCTATCTTTGCCTGTTGCTTGTATATGCTCTTAAGGGCGATAAAAACGTACCTGAAATCGGTGCAATGCTGGAAAAGGACCGTGCGGCGATCGATGCGGCAACGGACGCCATGGCAAAAGATTTTATAAACGTTCAGGAATGTTTTATCCTTGGCAGAGGTATTTCATCTGCACTTGCTTTCGAATGCGGGTTAAAATTGCAGGAAACCTGCTATATCCGTGCACGCGCTTATCACAGTTCGGATTTTTATCACGGCCCCATGGCGATGATCGGCAGCGGAACGAAAGTGATCCTGTTTGCCTCGGCGCATTCTTTGGCGGGAGCGTCTGAAGATGTGCATCGGGAAGATTATCTGAAAAGTGCGGAGAAAATGTGCGAGCTCGGAGCCGACCTGTATGTGATTACCGATGATACAAAGAGTTTTGCAAATATGAAAGTTCATGTCGTACAGGTTCCTGGCGGCCAGCAGGAGAGTGAAACGGTCTTTTCTTTTGCGTTGGCGGCTCAAATGCTTGCCTGCAAAGTCAGCTGCGGCAAGGGATTGACGCCCGATCATCCGAGAGCGCTGAAAAAAGTAACCGTAACAAAATAATCGTAAATTTTGTTGACGTATAGTGCGGAATTTAAAAAGCGGCGCATTGTTGTAACAATGCGCCGCTTTTTGTAAAGCTGTGTTGTGAATGCTTAAGATTGGGCTGCTGCCGGGAACAAAAAAAAGGTAGGAAACGCAAACTTCCTATGCCAAAGAACGGGATTTTATATTATACAAAAGAATTTGCCCAAAAATCGCTATCATAAACAACGGGCGGATAAATTTCAGAAGAAAAAAACAGCGAATTTTTCAGTTGAAAAATTTTTAAAAATTTTTTATAATGATAAACGTGCTTTTAGGATAAAAGCAAGCAGGAGGAAAAAATGAAAGAATTTATCTGGGGCGTAGCAACGGCGGCGGCACAAATCGAAGGGGCTTTTGATGAAGACGGAAAGGGATTGAACATTTGGGACGTGTTCAGCCGTATTCCCGGTACGATTCGCAACGGCGACAGACCGGACGTTGCCTGCGACAGCTATCACCGCTGGAAAGAAGATGTGAAACTGCTGAAAGATTTGGGGGTAAACGGGTATCGGTACTCTGTTTCCTGGGCGCGGGTCTTGCCGGAAGGAAAGGGGAAAATCAATCAGAAAGGACTGGATTATTATCGTCGTCTCACGGATACGCTGGCAGAGGCGGGAATTGCCCCCAACATTACGCTGTATCATTGGGACTTGCCTTACGAACTGGAAAGACTGGGCGGATGGTTAAATCGGGATATTGCAGAATGGTTTGCGGATTATGCAGATATCATCTTTAAAAATATTCCGAATGCGGCAATGTTTGCGACGCATAACGAACCGATTGCGACGTATGTAGGGTATGCGCTCAAAGGTTTTGCTCCGGGTTTCGGGCTTGAAAAATATGGGCGCCAGGCAAATCATAACTTATTGCTTTCGCACGGAAAGGCGGTTGAGCGCTTCCGTGCAAGCGGGAACAAAGCGAAAATCGGGATTGTGGTGGATATCTGGAACAGAGTTCCGGCAGACCCGGAATCAGAGGCTGACGTACAGCTTGCGAAGGAGCAGAACGGGCTTGCTCACGGAAGTTATCTTTCGCCGATATTTTGCGGGGAATACAATAAATATGTGGAAGCGATGCTCAAGCGTGAAGGCATTGAAATTGAACGCAAGGAAGAGGATTTTGCGCTGATCGGAGCGCCGCTGGATTTTTACGGGCTGAATTGCTATAATCGTGTGGTCGTAAGTTCGCGTCCGGACGTCGATGTGCGGAAAGTGATTGCGCAAAACGGCGGAAATTTTCTGGACAACGGAAATGAATTGTATCCCGACGCGATTTATGACGCTCTGAAAGTGGCGCGGGACGAATATAAGATCAATATACCCATATATATTACCGAGAACGGCGTCGGGTTTGAAAAAGAAAAAGTCGAGGACGGGAAAATCTGTGATGAACAACGCGTTGAATACCTCAAGAGTGCTTTTGCTTCAATAGGAAAGGCGCTGAAAGAAGGATTTGACGTTCGGGGATACTTTTTGTGGTCTTTGATGGACAATTATGAATGGAACGCGGGATATTCCATGAAGTTCGGGCTTTATACGCGGGACAGGCAGAAAAAAGCGAGCGCAGATTTTTACAAAGACTGGATTTCGGCGCACCGAGACGGAAAATGCTGAAAAAATCTAAAAGATCGGGCCGCGGCGTTTTTCGTGTATATTGTTGTGCTTTTTGACTTTTGCGGAGCAAAGATGACTTCCTAAACATAAATTTAATTCGAAATATTTTTTTCCTAATACAGAAAATACAGTTTAATAAACAACGTAAATATTTTTGAACGAAAGCCGCAGTTCATAAGCTTGTCCGTAAAGAGGAAAGCGAACTTTTGCAGGACTTTTGTTTCGCACAGAGGGCACCCCGACGGGGTGCCCTCTGTGCGAAAATAGGTATTCCGTAAATGTGTATTTCCGTTTTGTATTATCAAGGATTTTTCTGAAGCAATGAAAGGTTTCAAAGGCAAAAGCAAAGAATCGGCGTATGGATTCTGGGACGAAGGATTTTTGCATAATTTTTGCGGGGTGCGGCAAAATAACGGTATGCAGTGCGGACAGACGATTTTTTTTAAAAACAAGCCGAAAATCATTGCGGCGTCGACGGTAGCGGGACCGAAAGAATGTGCGGGAATTGTGGGTAAATATGTGGATTATCCTTTGTCGGACGACATGTTTGCGGAAAGCACCTTTGAGAGAGCGGAGCGCAAAATGCTGTTATATGCTTTGCGCAGCAGTATGGAAAAAGCCGGATTGAAAGAAGGCGCCGATGTGATTCTTTCGGGAGACTTATTAAACCAGATCATATCGGCGTCGTTTGCCGCGCGCGAAACGGGGCTTCCTTATTTAGGAATTTATGGGGCGTGTTCTACGATGAGCGAAGGTTTGCTGCTTGCTTCTGTTTTGGTAGACGGTGGTTACGCAAAAACGGCTGTAGCAGCGACGGGCAGCCATTTTGCGTCGGCGGAAAGACAATACAGATATCCGTTGGAACTTGGGACAACGCGTCCGCCGCAGTCGCAATGGACGGTAACGGGTGCGGGAAGTGCGGTCGTTGCGAGAGAAGGGAAAGGTCCCTGTATTACCAGTGCCACGGTCGGAAAAGTGGTGGATTTCGGGGTTTCTGATGTCAACAATATGGGGGCCGCAATGGCGCCTGCTGCCTGTGATGTCATTCTGGCGCACCTTAAAGATACAAAGAGAGACCCCGGGTATTACGATCTGATCTTGACGGGAGATCTCGGAGTGTTGGGAAGTCGGATCGTGCGGGATTTGGTGTGGGAGAAAGGTGTAGATATTTTTGAAAACCATAACGACTGCGGAGCCATGATTTATAAGCATGCGGAAGACGAATTTCAAGGCGGAAGCGGCGCAGGGTGCTGCGCTGTTGTGTTCAATTCTTTTATTCTGCATCAGATGGAACAAAAAAAATTGAACAAAGTATTGTTTGTTGCGACGGGAGCTCTGCTTTCTACGGTATCTTCCGGGCAGGGAGAGACGATCCCATGCGTCGCGCATGCCGTCTCGGTGGAAAATATCGAAGCCGAATAAAATACTTTAGAAACGAAAATAAGCGGGGTGAACCGAAGTGGATAAGTATTGGGATATATTGTTGATGTTTGTCAAAGCATTTGCGGTGGGAGGACTCATATGTACAGTTGCGCAAGTGGTCATCAACCTGACAAAATTGACATCAGGAAGGATTCTTGTCTTTTTTATGTTGTCGGGTGTCGCGCTGGAAGCGTTGGGACTGTACGGATATCTGGTTGATTTTGCAGGTGCGGGTGCAACGGTGCCGATCAGCGGATTCGGGTATGTGCTGGCAAGGGGCGCAATGCTCGGAGCTCAGCGCGGTTTGTTCGGAGCACTGACGGGCGCTTTGACAGCCGCAAGCGCCGGAGTTACGGCAGCAATTTTGTTTGCCTTCCTGTTTGCTCTGATTTTCCGTCCCAAGTCGAAAAAGAATTGACCATTTTTTTCAGAACAAAATAGTACAAATTCGGAAGAGATATTTT
>CASEWU010000268.1 GCA_949291725.1 uncultured Bacillota bacterium | reverse complement strand
TTTATGATGCTCTTCGGCATCGCCGCGTGCGAGAAAGGCGAAAATACGGAGCATGAAGATCCGCAGACGGAGCATCAGCACACTCTCGGCGACTGGGAAACGGACGGAACGAGCCATTGGAAGGAGTGTAGCGAATGCGGCGCAAAAGCCGACGAGGGCGCGTGTACCGCGGGCAACACATGGAAGTCGGATGCGGAAGAACACTGGCACGAATGCACCGTCTGCGGCGGCAGAATGGACGAAGAGGCGCACGTCTATTACACGAAATATGACGAGATCTGCGCTACGTGCGGCGCGGAGCGGGATATGGTCACAGTCACATATAAAGACGGAGAGGATATCATCGACACGATCACGATTTCGAAAGGATCGACCGCGGATGATTTTATGGTCGACTATTGTACCGTGACCTGGATGAAGGACGGCAAGGAATTCGATCTGGAGACCCCGATCACCGAGGACATTACGCTCACGGCGGGGGCAAAGGTCGAACACGAACACGCCTTTACGTGGCATGTCGGCGAAGGGGATGACGTCGGCTTCGACATCGGCGAATGCGAATGCGGAAAGACAGAAAAACTTTCCACCGTGCTTGCGCCGGAAGAGTTGCAGTACATCGACATGACGGCAGAGTCCGAAGAGGTGCTTTTCACGCTTCCCGAAGGGATGACGGCAGTTTCCCTCAAGTTCGGGAATAAAGAAATCGGCACGGCGGAAAACGGCAAAGCGCAGATCGATCCCTCCGCGGTGTTCGCGGCGGACGAATACGGTTTGCAGGAACTCATCGTCGTAGGCAGGGGAGAGGACGGTGCGGAACACGCATTCACGCTTCCCGTGATCGCGGTGACCAAATTCATAAGAACTTTGGACGATCTCGGTGCAGTAAAATTTACGACGAAAGATGCCCCGATCGAAGGGTATTTTGCGCTCGCAGATGACATCGACGGATTAGGCGCGACCATTTCCAGCAGCTTGTATGAGTGGTCGGGGGCATACGGATTTTGCGGCACCTTCGATGGAAGAGGCTTTACGATCAGCAACATTACGGTGACGGGCTGCGGCATTTTCGGTCATCTGGGCAAGAACGCCGTGGTCAGGAACGTCAATTTCGATGCGGTCTCCCTCGGCGGAGGGATCTGGCCGGATACGTGCGGCGCTCCCTTGTTTGCGCGCGTCGCCGCCAATTTCTCTTTGCTGGAAGACATCACGGTCAACTATGTGAGCATTTATACGAACGACAGCATCGCGGTCCCCGAATACGGCCTGCTCGTTTCCCGCCAGATGAACGTGGGCGATGAGAATCCGAACGACCCGCTGCTGAAAAATATCACGCTGAACGCGAAAGGCCTCGTCGTCCCCAATGCGTTCGGGCTCACGATCAGCGACAGGATCAAATTCGAGAACGTGATCGTCAATGCGGGGGGAGTCACGCTGCTGGGTGCGAGCGATGCGTCTGCCGAACAGCCGCTTACGGAGATCGCGGGCGTGACGGTCAGATTGCCAAAGGAGATCACGGCGTTTGCCGCAGCAGAAAGCGGAGAGACGCAGCTGACGCTGACTTCCGATATCTTCAAAACAGGGGAGACGGCGACCGTTATATTGAACGGCAGCCAAAAGCAGCTGAATGTGGAGAAGGATGGCGAACTGACGCTGACGCTGGCGGATTTCTCCGTCACAGATCTCGGCAAGCTCGGCGTTTCCGTGTTGCTGGACGATCAGGAATACATTTTTTCCGACGTCTGGTACGTCACGAAAGTCATTAAACAGTTTTCTGATCTTTCGGAGCTGAGCAATGTAAAGAATGCGCGCAATACGGGTTATTATATTCTCGGCAACGACATTCTCGGGGAAGGCAGCGTGCTTGACGGCGGCGGCACGACAGCCTGGAATCAGAACGAAGGATTCGGCGGGACGTTCGACGGGCGCGGCTGCACGATCAAAAATTTCAGCGTCAGCGGAAACGGGATCTTCGGCGGGCTCGGATTGGGAACGGTGAAAAACGTAAACTTCGAGGATGTCACGCTGAATGCGGGGTCCGCGCTTCTGGCGAGGACCATGTATAATTCGACGGTCAAAGACGTGACGCTGAAGCTGACGGCTTTTCTCTCGACGTCGGGAGAGTGCGGCGTGTTTGTAAAACGTCAGTCGGGTACCTATGCGAGCTACTCGAATATCGTCGTCGACGCGAACGGATGCGACATTTACAATGTTTTAGGGCAGCAATTCGATGTATCGCAGATGACAGTCGAGAATTTCGTCATCAACAACGCGGGCACGATCACCTATTTCGGCACTTCCGATACGAGCGATACGCCGATCGAACAGCCTGCCGGCATGACGGTCAATTACAAAACGGCCGAATAAAAAAGTAAAAGCGGGCAGCGTTATATGCGCCGTGAATACGGCGCATATAACGCAAGAAACTTGCGGAGAGAGATATGCTGGCTTTGAATACGGAAGAAAAACTGATCACTGCGGTAAGAAAGCTGAAAGAACTCAAAACCGTGCGCCGCGACCCGATCACGGTGTTCTTTACCGATGTTGTCGCTGACAAACAGACGCTGCCTGTCGGCTTTGAAGGGTGGGATTTGTTCAAAGAGCCGCATATGCTTTTCGAACAGGAAAAGTACTATTGGTTCAGGGCGAAATTTACGGCGGCACCGCGGGGAGCAGACGAAAAGATCTATCTCTCCGTTGAAACATTTATCGAAAACGTCGCCTGTACGATCCGTCCGCAGGGACTTTTGTATCTGAACGGCAAACTGATCCAGGGCATCGACATCAACCACAGCCGTGTGCGCGTAGAAGCGGGGGATCACGAAATGTACCTTCTCCTGTATACGCATACTTTTGAAAGGGCGCTGCCCCTTTCGTTTTCGCTGGAATATGTCGACGCACGGACGGAAAAGCTGTATTATGATTTGTGCGCGCCGCTTGACGCGCTTCGTATTCTGGATAAAAAGACGAACGAATACATCCTGTCTGCGACGGTCCTGGAACGCGCGGTCAATCTCATCGATTTTCGTGAAGAGTACTCGGAGCGTTTTTACCGTTCCGCGGAAAACGCGATCTTGTATTTGAAAAAAAATTATTATGATAAGATATGCGGCAGCAGGCAGACGGTGAACTGTATCGGGCATACGCATATAGACGTCGCATGGCTCTGGACGCTCGGACAGACACAGGAAAAAATCGAACGCAGTTTTTCTACCGTGATCAGGTTGATGGAGGAATATCCGGAATACACGTTCATGTCTTCCCAGCCGCAGCTGTATGCCTTTCTGAAAGAACGCAATCCCGCCCTCTATGAGGAAGTCAAAGCCAAGATCAGAGAGGGGAGATGGGAAGCGGAAGGCTCGATGTGGCTGGAAGCGGATTGCAACCTGACGAGCGGGGAGAGCCTGGTGCGCCAGATCCTGTTCGGAAAGAGATTTTTCCTCGAAGAGTTCGGAAAGGACTGCAAGATCTTGTGGGAGCCCGACGTGTTCGGATATTCCGCGGCACTGCCGCAGATCATGAAAAAGTGCGGCATCGATACTTTTGTCACCGCAAAGATCGGGCTCAACGACACAAACCGCATGCCGTATGACACCTTCGTCTGGCAGGGGATCGACGGGAGCCGTGTGCTCGCATACCTCATTTCGACCTGCAACAGCGACCCGCGGGAAGGGATCTACGATGAGAACGAGACGACCTATGTCGGCGCGCTGACCGCAAAACAGGTGCTGGGGACATGGAACCGCTATCAGCCCAAAGAATTCAACGACGTGACTTTTACGACGTACGGCTGGGGCGACGGAGGCGGCGGACCGACACGGGAAATGCTGGAAATGCAGAGGCGCTTTGCGTACGGGCTCCCAGGTCTGCCCAAAACGCGCATGGCGACGGCTGCGCAGACGCTTGCGACGATAGAAAAAAATTTCCGCCGCAATGCCGCGGAACTGAAACGCTTTCCCAAATGGAACGGCGAAATTTATTTTGAATACCATCGGGGCACCTACACTTCCGTCGCGAAAAACAAGAAAAACAACCGCATGGGCGAATTTGCGTTGCAAAACGGAGAACTGCTGGGGGTGCTGGGGGAACGCCTCTGTCAGCTTGCGTATCCCGCCGCAGAGCTGGAGCGCGACTGGAAGATCCTGCTTCTCAATCAGTTTCACGACATTCTGCCCGGTTCCGCGATCAGAGAGGTATACGAAGAGAGTGACCGTCAGTACGCGGCGCTGTTCGCCTGCCAGCACGCCCTTGCGAAGGAGCGCTTGCAGGCGATCGCCGACAGCGTCGGGACGGACGGCGGCGTATTCGTTTTTAATCCCAACCCTTTCGAAGCGGTCGGCACGGTTTCGGTCGACGGAAAAACGCGGGTCGTTACCGCGCCCTCGCTTGGTTATGAGGTGGTGCACATCGGAAAAAGACCGCGCGTCCGCGTCGGCAGCAGAAAGATCGAAAACGAGAGCTTTGCGCTTACCTTCGATCGCACGGGCGCGATCGTATCTCTGTTTGACAAGCGGTTCTCCCGCGAGATCGTGCCAAAAGGCGGAAAGCTCAACGAGATGCGCGCTTACGAGGATATGCCTTACCAGTATGAGAACTGGGAACTCGCGCCGTATTATAAGCAAAAAGAATGGATCTTGGACGGCGCCGCTCAGTTCGAAACCGTCCGCGACGGCGACAGGGCTGGATATCTGATCACGAAGAAATATCTGCATTCTGCCATCCGACAGAAGGTCTTTCTCTACAGCGGGCTGGATCGCATCGATTTCGTGACAGACGTAGACTGGAGGGAAAAACGCCAGATCCTGAAAGCGCGTTTCCCTTTTGATCTTCTGATCGACAAAGCGACGTATGACATACAGTTCGGCAACATCGAAAGAAGTACGTCTTCCAACACGGGCTGGGATGGTGCAAAATTTGAATGCGTCGGGCAAAAGTGGGTGGATATGTCCGAAAACAATTACGGCGTGGCGCTTTTGAACGACTGCAAATACGGGTTCGGGGCGGAGGACAATGTTCTGACGATGACCTTGCTCAAATCGGGCGGCTACCCTTACGAGGAGGCCGCGGAGCACATCCCTGAATTTACCTATGCGCTTTATCCGCACGGCGGGGATTTCAGAAAAGGCGGCGTAGCGGAAGCGGCGTATGTTCTCAACCGCGGCTTTGCTGCCCGAAAGCTCGTCAGACAAGAGGGGTGCCTGGGCGAGAAATATTCTTTCGTTACATGCAGCGCCGTCGGCGTATACGCGGAAACGGTCAAAAAGTCAGAAAAAGGCGACGGGATCGTTTTGCGCATCTACGAAGCGTACAAAGAGACCAAGGAGGTCTCTTTGCGGTTCGCGGACAAAGTGCGCGGCGTCTGCCTTTGCGATATGCTGGAAAACGAAGAGAGCCGTCTCTCTTTCGATGCGGAAAAAGTCACGTTTACGATCAGACCTTTTGAAATCATCACGATGAAAGTGCTTTTTGATTTATGAAAAACTATTTATTGGGAAATGAGTATGAGATCGCGGTCGATTTTGAGAGAAGGTCGATCGTCCGCATCGCCGCTTGCGGGAAAAACATAGTCAGGGGCAACGTTCCTTTTTTTGCGGTGAAGCTGAGAAACGAAAAGGGCGCAAGCCGTATCGTGACTGCTTTCGACTGCCTGTACGTTTCTTCGGACGAAGAAGGGGCGGTTTATCGCCATGCGGAATTTGATATTCATATTTTCGTCGTGCGCAGGGATCGCGGGCTGTTATGGAGAGCGTGTGTCAAAAACAAGACAAAAGATCTGCTCGAATGGGTGGAACTGGGCTCGTTCGGCGTTTTCGAAAAGCTCAAAGACGAAGAGGGCGGTTACGGCGAGATCGTATATCCGTACAATGAAGGCGCCCTGGTGACGAACATGAAACAGCGCATGGAGTCGCCTTTTACCTACATAGAACCCGATTACCCCAGTCTGGGCAAGTATTCCGTCTTTCCGAATATGATCTCCTCGCAGTTTCTCGCCTATATAGCGGAAGATGTCGGCGTTTATCTGGGGCTTCACGACGAAGAGAGAACGACAAAGCACATCGATTTCCGCTACGCGGAAGGGTGCATCAAATTGCAGATGCGGACGTATTGCAACGCAGATTACGGGGAGAGTTACGATATGCCCTTTTTCCTGAGCATGACGGTCTTCCGCGGCGATTACTGCGATGCATGCGCATTGTATCGGGAATGGTTCGAAAAGCATCTGCCTGAGGGGCTTGGCAAGATCTCCGAGTCGGATGATCTGCCTGCCTGGTACGGCGAATCGCCCATCGTGGTCGCTTACCCCGTAAGGGGGAAATTCGACACCGATGCGATGGTGCCGAACAAATTGTATCCGTATCAGAACGCTCTGCCGTACTTGAAGAAGATCTCCGAACAGACGGAAAGCAGGGTGATGTCTCTGCTGATGCACTGGGAGGGGACCGCGCCCTGGGCGCCTCCGTATGTATGGCCGCCCTATGGCGGAGAAAAACAATTCAGCGAGTTTCTGGATGCCGCGCATGCCGAGCATATCCTTGTCGGTGTCTATTGCAGCGGCATGGGATGGACGCAGCACAGCAATCTGGTCGACAGCTATCATATGGAGTCCGTTTTTTGTGAGGAAAACCTCGGGGAAATCATGTGCTCGGATTCCGACGGAACTCTCAAAAGCAAGATCTGTACGGAACAGCGGGTCGGTTACGATCTCTGCCCCGCCTGCGAAAAGACAAAGGAAATCCTTTCAGAAGAGTTCGGCAAGGTCATCCGCACAGGCGTGGATTATGCACAGATATTCGACCAGAATCACGGAGGCAACAGCTATTTTTGTTACAGCAGACACCATGGCCACATACCGGCGCCCGGTAAATGGCAGGCGGAACAGACCAACGCTTTGCTCTCCCGTCTGGACAAAGGGCGGGTACTGCTCGGGTGCGAATCTGCGGCGGCGGAGCCTTTTCTTGCCAATTTGAAATTCAGCGATAACCGCTTCAATCTCAATTATTATATCGGCACGCCGATCCCGATCTACTCTTTCATATATCACGAATATGTCAATAACTTCATGGGCAATCAGATCTGCATGATGTTGTCCAAGGAAGAATACAATTACTCTTTCCGATGCGCATATTCTTTTATATCGGGAGATATGCTCACGGCGGTCATGGACGATGCGGGCGAGATTGCTTACTGTTGGGGTACGGAGTGTTTCAAGACGCATACGGACAGAGAGATCTCGCTGACGATACTGAAAAATCTCAACGGATGGCGGCAGAAAGGCGGAAAAAAATTTCTGCATACAGGACGGATGATCAAGCCTCTGCCGATTACCAGCGGGAAAAATTATTTCACGCTCGAAAACGGCAGCAAACTCTGGGTGGACGAAGTGTTGACTTCTTCTTATGAATTCCGCGGCGAACGGGTGCAGTTCATAGTAAATTATAATCTGCATCCTGTCAGGGTCGGTCTGCCGCAGAAAGCGGATGTGTTTACGGACAGCGCTCTGTGCGGCTGTTTGCAAAAAACAGAGGTTGTTGAGATTTGTCCGCTTTCGGCGGTTATGGTAAAACGCAACTGAAAAACGGCAGACGCACGCGGTCTGTCCGCATAAAAAACGCGCAGACGAAGAGCGGGGACAAAAATCTATGGATTTTTGTCCCCGCTCTTTTTGTATATCAAAAACCCCGCGATAGTCGCGTGGTTGAAAAGAGGTTTACCGATGAGTCTTGAAAAAAATACTCCGATTGTGTAAAATAAGAACTGACCTGCCAGACAGAAAAAGGAAACACAAGCCGAGGATATTAAAATGAAAGACTCATCTAATAATAAAAAATTCAGGTAAAGATATTTCAAGAGCATCGCAAATAGTGCAAACCGTTCGTAATGTCGGAAG
>CASEWU010000267.1 GCA_949291725.1 uncultured Bacillota bacterium | reverse complement strand
GATGGGCGGATAGATATTATCGTAATCCGTACCGGCGCAGTTGCAGATGCCTATGTATTTTCGCAGGCGCAGCATTCCGTACAATGTGTTAAGTGCAAACGGTTTACCATGATAAGTGACGCCCTTTTCCGTCAGGTCGGCTATGATATCCTTTGCGATGATGCCCTGCGCATATTGCTGAAAGACGTATAAGACGATTTTAGCGCGCTCTTCGTCGATAAGCACTCTTTTGTTTTCCACCCGATAACCGTAAGCAATACGCCCGCCGGGGAAAAGCCCTTTGCTCCTGTTTTCGTGCAATCCGCGCTTTATTTTTTGCGAAAGCTCCGCCGAATAGTATTCTGCAAGACCGATATAGACGTTTTCCAGAAGGATGCCGTCAAGGTTTTTTGAGCCGTCGATATTCTCCGATGTTCGCTGCGTGGCGGAAATGAGCGTCTTATGGTTCTTCTTCAAACGCTGCTTGTTGACGGCGATCTCTATGGAATTGCGTCCGAAACGGTCGATGGCATATACAAGCACGATATCCCACGGCATCGGTTTTTCGCTGTCCGACAACATCTGCTGAAAAGCGGGGCGATGGTCGTTCGTTCCCGTCATGGCTCTGTCGATATAGGTATCTAAAATCGTCAAGCCGTTCGCCTCTGCATATTGATTGCAGATACGCAGCTGTCCTTCGATGGACTGTTCGTTTTGCCGTTCGCTGCTGTAACGCGCATAGATCACTGCACCTTTCATTGTAACTTCACCTCGTGTTCGGATTTGTAGTTCACATACTATCTTTTTCGAGATGGGAATGTTAGCAAGCCAGCCTATACAGTTTTCCAACTGACCGTGGCTTTTGCATAAATCTTCCCAAACAAACCAAAAATGTATGCAAACTTTTCTGTCGAACTTTTTTCTTTCGACAAACCGAACCCATCGGGAAAAGACAACGCCGTCAAGGGCGCAAGGGGCAACGCCCGAAAAATTATTGCGTGCTTATACGGTAAAACAGCCGACCCGCTTTGGCGGATCGGCTCATAGATTTCAGCGACAATTTTTCCCCTTGACGGCAACGGCTTTTTCCGATACCATCCGCAAATCGAAAGAATTTACCCGCTCTCCCCACAGTTTGGGAAGATTTTGGGTGCAGTTATTCTTATTATAATTTCTTTCGGAGCGTGGTATGGTTACTGTATAGGCGGACTATCTTACAATCTTTCGTAAAAAGTTGTACTCTCAAAGAAAAGCGCGGAGGTACGCAATGCAGGAGATAGACGTCAAGAATGATTTTGATGCAAAAATTCTGATCAACGGAGTTCCGGACTATCGGCTCATCATTGCCGACAAGAAATCCGGCTTTTTAGAGGCTCTCGAATTGCAGATAAGCGAGCATTTCAAAGAACAGAATAACGAGTAAACGGAAAGCCGAGCAGTTTACCTGCCCGGCTTTCCGAATTTTCAGCGATTATTTTTTCCCTTAACGGCGACTGATTTTTCCGATACACCCCCAAAGGAGAAAGACAATTTCATAGGAAGTTCTACTTGACAAAACTAATATAATTAGGTATAATTTTATATAGGTTAGCACAAGGAGGCTTATCAAATGCCGCG
>CASEWU010000266.1 GCA_949291725.1 uncultured Bacillota bacterium | reverse complement strand
TGATACTGGTGGTAGCCGTGATCGTATTTACGACTTTGACGGATAAAGATACCGCTGCAGATACGGTTGGTGATCCTGCGGATTATGCGCAGGGGCTGGAAACGCGTCTTTCCAAAGTATTGTCAAAAATGGAAGGGGCGGGAGAAGTCAGCGTATTTATAACGGTAGCTTCAGAAGGAGAAAAAGTACTGGCGGTGGAGACCGTGCAATCGGAAGACGGCACGGTTACGACGACTCCGATCCTGTCGGGAGGAGAGCCGGTGGTGTTGGAAGAACTGATGCCGGAAATAACGGGAGTGCTGATCGTTGCGGAAGGTGCAAACGATTTGAATGTGCGTTTTAATCTTCTGGAAGCGGCGGCATCCGTTTTAAATATCAACCAAAGCATAATCAAGGTATACACAATGGGCGGCAATTCATAAACAAAAAAGGAGAGTGTTAAGTATGTCGAGAACCAAGAAAATTGTCATTATGACAGGGCTGGTGCTGTTACTGGCTGTAACGGCGGTGTTTAATTTCGTATTGGCAGGGAGCCTTGACGGGAGTGCGGACGCAGGTGAGGTAACCGCGGCGAATTACTTTACTTCGTACAGGACGGAGCGTACCACGACGCGCAACGAAGAACTGTTGCAGTTGGATTCGATTCTGGAAAGCACAGAGGCGGGCAGCGAAGCATACGAGGAAGCAATGTCTTTGAAATTGCAGATCGTGGAAATGATGGAACGTGAACTTTTGCTGGAAACATATATCAAGTCGTTGGGCTATACGGATGCGGTCGTGAGTATCGGAATGGATTCGGAAAATGTCAATGTATTCGTGAATGCGAGTGAACTTGCCTACAATGATTTCCTTTCCATCTACAATATTTTGACGGAAGAAGCCGGGTGTGATCCTGCAAACGTAAATATTATGCCGATTCAGGCGGAAATTTAATAAAAATACTGTTCAAAATTTAAAAAATGTGGTATAATAAACATAAGAAAATTCTTGGAGAGCAACAATGGCACTTTTCAAACGTGTTCCGTCCGACGGTCAAAAAGGGAAAGTATCTTACAATTCCGGCATAGTGAGCGGAATTATCAGCCTTGCCGTTTCGGAAATTGAAGGAGTGGAACTGCTTCAAGGGAAAAAGCGCGGATTAAAACTGTACTTTGAGAAGGAAGGTATCTACGCCGATATTTCCGTAAAAGTGGATTACGGGTACAATGTTCCCGAAGTTGCGTTCAAGATTCAGCAATCAGTCAAGCATAACGTGGAAGCCATGACAGAGTACAAAGTTGCCAAGGTTGACGTTTATGTGGTCGGCGTTGAATTTTTGGATCACGCAGTCGAACAATAAACAAAATTTTATGGTGTTTCCCCTCGGAAAATTTTTCGGGGGGAAATATTAAATTTTTACAGGGACATACATTATGAGAAGTAAAGCGCGCGAATGTGCATTTAAGGTAATTTTTGCATCGTTGTTTCAATTGGAAGAGCCGGCTGAGTTTCAGCGCGGCGTTTATAAGGCCTTCGCATTGGATGAAGAAGAAGCAAAATATGCAGATCGTTTATTGGATTGCGTCAAGGATCATCGTGAAGAGTTGACGGAAGCTTTGAACCGTTATTCGATCGGATTTTCGGAGAAGAGAATGTTTCCGGTGGATAAAAGCCTATTGCTGATGGCGATGGCGGAGATGAAATATATCGACGATGTACCCGCAGTTGTAAGCATTGACGAGGCGGTAGGGCTTGCCCGCAAATATTCGACGGAAAAGAGCGTCGGGTATGTGAACGGCGTGTTGGGAGCTTATATGGCGGAGGTTACGAAAGATGGCGCAGATCATTGACGGCAAGGCGCTTGCGGAGGAACTTCGCGGGGAAATCCGTGAAAGGGTTGAAAATTTTAAAAAAGAGCGGGGAAAAGATATCGGTCTTGCAGTAGTTTTGGTGGGTGAAAACCAGGCATCCAAGGTATATGTCCGCAACAAGATCAAGGCTTGCGAGGAAGTGGGGATCAAATCTTTTTCCTATCATCTGCCCGAGGAGACGAGTGAAGAACAAATTATTTCTTTGGTCGACGAATTGGTTGCTTCTGAAAATGTGCACGGAATATTAGTGCAATTGCCGCTTCCGAAACATATCGATGAACAGAAGGTGCTGCGCAGGATCCCGCCCGCAAAAGATGTGGACGGCTTCTGTGCGGAAAACGTAGGAAACCTTGCGATGAATCGGGAAACGATCGTTGCCTGCACGCCGTACGGCGTCATGAAGATGTTGGAAAAATATGGGATTGATCCGAAAGGCAAGACGGCGGTAGTTCTGGGCAGATCAAATATTGTAGGGAAACCGATGGCGATGCTTTTGCTGAATGCGGATGCGACGGTTACCGTTTGCCACAGTAAGACAAAAAATTTGCAACAGGTATGCGCGGGTGCAGATATATTGGTCGTTGCGATCGGAAAAGCAAAGTTTGTAACGGCGGATATGGTGAAAGAAGGCGCAGTCGTGATCGATGTCGGGATGGATCGCGATGAAAACGGAAAACTATGCGGAGATGTAGATTTTGAGCATGTAAAGGATAAAGCGTCTCTTATTACGCCGGTGCCTGGCGGAGTAGGCCCGATGACGATTACGATGCTGCTTTACATTACGGTGATCGCCGCATCGAGGAGCTGAACAGTTGGAAACGAAATTTGAACAAAGGATGGAAGAACTGCGGCTTTTATTTGAAGAAATTCTGAACGAATATCTTGCTAATACGCAGATCAAACCAGAAATTTTAAGCGAAAGCATGCAGTACTCGCTGAAGATCGGAGGAAAGCGGCTTCGTCCTGTATTGATGTTTGTAACGGCGCAGATGTTGGGCGGAAAGATACAGGATGTCTCCAATTTTGCCTTGGCGATCGAGATGATACACACCTATTCTCTGATCCATGACGATCTTCCGGCGATGGACAATGATGATTTTCGCAGAGGAAAACCGAGCAATCACAAGCAATTCGGGGAAGGTCAGGCGATCCTTGCGGGTGATGCGCTTTTAAATGAGGCATACGGGCTTTGTTTTGAAGAGTGCAACAAAGGGAAAAGCTATCGCATGGCGGCTTCGGTTTTGTGTAAGAATGCAGGTGCCTCCGGGATGGTTGCGGGACAAGCCGCCGATTTGTTCTGGCAGGGCAGAGAAGATGCCGGAAAAGCGGAGGCGGAGTTTATCATACTGAATAAAACGGCGAAAATGATTATGAGCGCCGTAACGATTCCCGCCTATGTGTATGATGCGGATGAGAACATCATCGCTCTGCTGAATGAATTCGGGAAAAATTTCGGTTTTTTGTTTCAGATTACGGACGATCTTCTGGATTATACCGGTGATTTTGAAAAACTCGGGAAGTCAGTCGGTAAAGACGCGGCGGAGCGGAAGATATCCAGCGTGAATTTATTCGGGAAAGAGAAGAGCGAAGAACTTGCGGACTATTACAGCGGGCTATGCCTGAAGATTTTGGACGAGTTGCCGTATGAGTGTTCGTTTTTACAGGAATTGACGACGTATGTCCGAAACAGAGAGGCGTAATCATGCGCTTGGATAAATATTTAGCGGGACATGGATTTGCGTCCCGGACGAAAGCAGCGCGCGCCCTTGAAAAAGGGCGTGTTCTTGTAAACGGGAAAGCGGGCAGAGCATCGCAGGAAGTGTCGGAAGCGGATCGGATCGAAATTTTGGAAGAGTCGATCGGATTTGTGTCGGAAGGCGGATTTAAACTTTACAAGGCTCTGCAAGATTTTTCGGAGAGCGTGCAAGGACTTACCTGTATTGATTTGGGGGCCAGTACCGGCGGGTTTACTGATTGCCTGTTAAAAAGCGGTGCCCAATGCGTCTATGCGGTGGATGTCGGAGAAAGTCAGTTGGATGCGGCTTTGGCGGCAGATCCGCGGGTCTGTGTGATGGATCGAAGAAATGCGCGGTATTTAACGAAGAAAGATTTTCCAACGCCGGCAGACGTCGTAACGGCAGATCTCAGCTTTATATCGCTTGATTATATTCTCCCTGTTATTTCGGACCTTTTGGGAAAGGACGGAAAAGCCTATGTTCTGATCAAACCGCAATTTGAATGCGGCGGCAAGGGACAAGACAAGCATGGCATTGTGAAGGATAAAAAATTGCATGAATCAATTGTGGTCAGGGTTTGCGAGACGGCGGAAAAATTAAATCTTGCTCCGCAGAAACTGACGAATGCACCGCTGCGGGAGCGGAAAAACACAGAGTATGTTTTACTTTTGAAAAAAGGCGGGAAAACAGCGGATATAGCAGACCTTTTGCAGGCGGTGCGCGATCCGGATTAAGCGAAGGGAGTGAAACGGATGAGGAACGAAAGATATACCGAGGAGCAGAAACTTTTATTAAAGATTGATCCGAAAACGTATACGCCGGAAGAAGAGTATATTATGCGGCGGTCATTGATTCCCCGCAAGCAATATGCACCGGAATCGGATGAAGAAGGAAAGTTGCTCGCAAAACAAATTTTAGGGGAAGAGGAATACGCTCGTTTTCTGAGAGTCTGTGAAGATATCTGTTCGCGTTATGGTGCGAAAGGAGAATGGAGTGCGGGAGACAGTCGCTGGAAATTATTTTACAGATTTCATGTAAAAAGCAAAGCGCTTTGCAGTATCGGGATGGTATTGGATCTGTTTGAACTCAGATTCGGCTTCGGAAAGAGAGAGATGGATCGCTTTGAAAAGGAGAGAAATACATTTTCGAGGGCGGGGATCCAGTGGACGTACGATACTGTTTTGGAGAAGAACGGAAGAAAAATATTGTCGTTTGATCTTCGGGATGCATCTACGTATGAAGAAGTTTTTCGACTGCTGGATTTTCGAGTGAAGTCGGCAAAAGAATAGCCTTTTGTATAGGCTGAGCGGTATATATCTTTTAAAATAATTGCAAAATCAGACGATTTTTTATATAATGGAAAGGTAACATTGTATGAGCGGGCAATCGGGCCCCGTGTGGAGAAAAGGAATGGCAAAACCGAGTAAATTTATCCGAAATTTTTGTATTATTGCGCATATCGATCATGGGAAAAGCACGATTGCGGACAGGCTGATGGAATTAACGGGACAGGTATCCAGCCGTGATATGGAAGATCAGTTATTGGATTCCATGGATCTGGAACGTGAGCGCGGTATTACGATAAAATTGACGCCTGTGCGCATGTATTACAAAGCGGACGACGGAAACGAATATGAGCTGAACCTGATCGATACGCCGGGACATGTGGATTTCACGTACGAAGTATCTCGTTCGCTCGCTGCTTGTGAAGGTGCGATCCTGGTTGTCGATGCAACGCAGGGGATCGAAGCGCAGACTCTGGCAAATGTTTATCTTGCCCTGGAAAACGATCTGGAGATCATTCCGGTGATCAATAAGATCGACTTGCAGTCGGCAGATATTGAAGGAACGAAAAAAGAGATCGAAGAAGTGATCGGTCTCGATGCGTCATATGCTCCCTGTGTTTCAGCCAAAGAAGGGACGAACATCAAGGATATCTTAGAAAAGATCGTGCAATATGTACCTGCGCCGGACGGAGACACCGAGGCGCCGCTGAAAGCTCTGATTTTCGACAGCTATTACGATAATTATAAAGGCGTTATTTTATTTGTGCGGCTCAAAGACGGGCAGGTTAAGGTGGGGGACGTGATCCGAACATTCCGCTCGGACAAGCAGTATGACGTAACGGAAGTCGGAGCGTTCAATCCGAAACTTACCCCGAAAGAAATACTGCGCGCGGGGGAGGTCGGATATATTGCGGCGAGCATAAAGAGCATTCAGGACGTTGCGGTAGGCGATACGGTAACGGATGCGTTAAATCCTGCGGCTGAGCCTTTGCCCGGTTATAAAAAGGTTCAGTCGGTGGTGTTTTGCGGCATTTATCCGTTGGACGGAAGCAAATTCAATGACCTGAAAGATGCACTTTTAAAATTGCAGCTGAACGATGCATCATTGTTGTTTGAACCGGATACGTCGGTTGCACTCGGGTTCGGATTCCGCTGCGGATTTTTGGGGCTTCTGCATATGGAAATCATTCAGGAGCGGATCGAACGCGAATTTAATCTGGATATTATTACGACAGCGCCGAGCGTATCTTACCTGGTCCATAAGACGGACGGTGAACAGTTTTTTGTGGATAATCCGTCGCATCTGCCCGATCCTGCAGATATTGACTACATGGAAGAGCCGATGGTAAAAGTGGAAATTTTCTCTCCGCCCGAATACATCGGTTCGATCATGGACCTGTGTCAGGACAAACGCGGTGTCTTTAAAGATATGACTTATCTGGATAAGAAGCGGGTTAAACTTTTATATACACTGCCTCTCAACGAAATCATCTATGACTTTTTTGATCAGATCAAATCCCGGACGAGAGGATACGCGAGCTTTGATTATGAGTTGATCGGGTATGAAAAGAGCGATCTGGTAAAGCTGGATATTTTATTGAACGGGGAAGTTTGCGATGCTCTTTCCATGATCGTCCATAAGGACAGAGCGTATCCGCGCGGCAGGGAACTGGCTGAAAACTTGAAGGATGCGATCCCGCGTCAGCTGTTTGAAATTCCGATACAGGCGGCTGTCGGAGGGAAAGTAATTGCACGCGAAACTGTAAAAGCCGTACGAAAAGACGTTCTTGCAAAATGCTATGGCGGCGATATTACACGGAAAAAGAAGCTGCTTGAAAAACAGAAAGAAGGCAAAAAGCGTATGCGCAGCATAGGATCTGTAGAAGTGCCGAGCGAAGTCTTTATGTCGATTTTGAAAACAAATAAATAAAATTCAGGGAAAACATTCTGCTGTTTTTTAGAGATTAGTATTATATTCTCTGCAAAGCATGAGAGTAATTATGATAAATTTTTAAAGTTATTTTAATTTTGCGATGTATTATGTCAGGCATAATACGTTTTATGTGGGCTTTATTGGTTTGTCGGGGATGATGAGAATCCGAGTCAGGTTTAAGGTGAACCAAAATGAAAAGAGCTGTAATTTTGGATTTTTATGGGACTGTCGTGCATGAGGCCTATGCGTTACTGGATGAAATAGCGGTTGTATTTCATAGATGCGGAGCGAGTTGCAGTGTGCAGGAGATTCATCGCTTGTGGTGGCAAAACATTGCTAGTTTGTGTGATGAAGCGCACGGCGAAAATTTCAGAAACCAGAAAACGCTTTATTTTTCTGCATTTGAAAATATGGAAAAGCAGACCGGTGTAACGGTGGATAAGAGCAGTCTTGTGAAAGCAGTGATTGAATTTTCTCTGACGACGGAGCCTTTCGAGGATGCGCTGAAATTTTTACAAGATAGTCCGCTTCCTTGTTTTATTTTGTCCAACATAGACACCGACGAGCTTTATGCCATGATCAATAAACACTCTTTGAAGGTAAAAGACTTTTATACGAGTGAGGAAGCAAGGGAGTATAAACCGCGGAAAGGTATTTTTGAAAAAGGCTTGAAAAAATTCGGTTTAAAAGCGGAAGAAGCTGTTTACGTCGGAGACTCACTGCGCAATGATTATTTCGGCGCGCGCGGCGCGGGCATTGATTCTGTTTGGTTAAATCGTCTGAACGCTGAAATTCCGAACGGTGTTATAAGTTGTCCGGATTTCAATGCTGTTCTTCCTATTGTTTTACGGCAGGGGTTCTCCAAAGGATAAAAACCCAGTTCGATTGATATACGTATTCATGTTCTGGAAAGGACTGAATAAAAGGTCGGATTGCTTTGACGGGAAAGGCATATGTTATGTGTTTTTGACGGCTGTTTTATAAGATGGGAGAGGTAAGAGCAATGGTGAAGGAGGGAGAGAAAAATTTTTTTGACCGAGTATACGAGCAGGTAAGACGAATTCCTTTCGGTAGGGTCGCGACCTATGGCCAGATCGCAAAAGCATGCGGCTCGCCCCGTTCGTCCCGCGCGGTAGGATATGCTTTGCATGTTAATCCGATGCCTGGAATTATTCCTTGTCATCGTGTGGTGAACAGGGAGGGCAGGCTTGCGCCCGGTTTTGCGTTTGGCGGACCGGAAATACAGAAGGATATGTTGGAAAAAGAGGGCGTTTCTGTGGAGAAACGCCCCGATCATATGTTTTATGTCGATTTAGTCAGGTATGGGATTCACGCTTTTCAGGAATATGAAAAGTAATATGTCTGACAGAATCTCTTAGAGGTGGTAAATATGGCAGGAATTTATATTCATATTCCTTTCTGCAAATCGAAATGCAGGTATTGTGATTTTACTTCGTATCCGAGCAAAATCGGATACGCGGATGCCTATATGGCATGCGTATACAAGGAAATGAAACTGCGTGCGCCCGAGCTGAAAGATAAAACTTTTGATACGGTATATTTCGGTGGAGGCACACCGTCTGTTATCGATGCTATGTCCATTGTCGGATGCATGAATCTGATCCGCTCTGATTTCAATTTGGCTAAGAATGCGGAAGTTACGATCGAGATCAATCCGGGAACAGTAGATGAAGAGAAAATCGCTCTGTATAAAAAGGCCGGGATCAATCGGTTTTCGATTGGCTTGCAATCGGCAAATGATTCCATCCTGGAGGATATCGGACGCATACATACGGCCAATGATTTTGTGAAGACGTGTTCAATGCTCGGGGATGTAAACAAGAGTGCCGATATTATGATCGGTCTTAAGAACCAAAGGCAAGAGGACATATTCGATTCGATCGATCTGGCTGTTCGGTGCGGGGTAAAACACATATCCATGTATGCCTTGACTCCGGAGGACGGAACTCCGATGTATTCGGATTACCTGAACGGGGAACTGCCGGATTCGGATGAGGTTGCCGATCAGTATGAGAAGGCAAGAGCGTATCTAAAAGAGAAAGGATTTTTCCGTTATGAAGTTTCGAATTTTGCCGTTCCCGGATACGAATCGCGGCATAATCTGAATTATTGGAGAAGGGGTGAATATATAGGGTTCGGGGTGGCTGCAAGCTCTTTTATGAACAACAGAAGATTTACAAACACGCGTGATCTCGACGAATATATGAAATGCATCATGACAAATCATTACCCGGTGGTTGATAATGCATTGATCGAGGAAGATGATGCAAAATTTGAAATGATTATGCTTGCGTTGCGCACGACGGAAGGGCTGAGCCTCGCGAAATATAAAAACGCGTTTGGAACGGATTTCCCGATTGATTTTTTTGAGGCTCTCAAAAAAAATGTGGAATATCTGGTATGTGAGAATGGAAGAGTTCGTATCAAAGACGAATATTTATACGTCCAAAATTCGATTTTGATGGATTTTTTAAAATAATGCGAAGTACTATGCGTGAAATAATTACTTGATATTAGTTGCTAAGAAGCGAAACAAAGGTTCTCGGAAAGGTCAGGCTTTAGGCTGCTTTGTGGCAAGTACTTCACCTGTTTCAGCATCGGCGAGCATGGCAAAAGTATTTCCGCTGCGGTCTGTCAGGCCGATATAATAGTAGCATTCATTGTTTTCGTAAAGGAGCCTTACATAGATTTCTGCGCAAAAAATATTTCCGTCGGACAACTCGTTGAATTGTTCGGATTCTTCGGACGATACTTTTTTCAGCAGGTCGGGCAAAGGCAGAACTGTGTCGTCTTTGACGCTTTTAGCCTGGATGGAAAGTGAACTGTCTTCTTCCGATTCCGTATCAAAGAAAGTAAATTCGATTTCTTTTTCTTGCGGTGCGGGAATGGATTGCGACCAAGTATGTACCATTTTTACGCTGTCGAAGGAAAGTTCTCCTTCATAATTCTGTCCTCCGACGGAAAAGCGTACGCAATATGTTTTTGTATTGTCCGGAGTGGAAAGTGCCAATTCAAATATGTCGCTCATATCGGCAGCGTTTCCGTCCGCTTGGTAAGTGTATTCTCTTTTTGTACAGGAAGCAAATATGCTGTAATCTCCGTTAGAGCCTTAAAAGATGTCGCTTCTGTATTCGGATACATATTTAGTCAGGTCTGGGGTTTTACTGCAGCCGGCGGCAGGGATCAGTGCGAATAAGCATAGGATAAGCATTCCGGATAATAGAAATTTTTTCATGGTTACCTCAATAAATTTTTTGTTTATTCTATTTTATGGCGTTATTGTTCGGAAAATGCGGATTTATATCCGGAAATTTTATTCATAGTGTTGCTTTTTTTGCTTGATTATGGTAAAATAATCGAAATTCAATACAGGGGGCATACTGCAGCCCGGAGAGATTAAATCGGAAGATGTGCCGTGAAAACCGAAGAATTGAAATTTTGGGGGCGGAACAGATCCGGGGAGCGATTTGCATGGGAAAATTAATTGTTAAAACGGCGGCGATCACGCTTGCCTGCATTATTGCGCTTGCGTTGATTTTGTTTGGCGTATTCAGCTTATTTTTCCCTTCCGTTATGGTAGCAGTAACGGATAAGCTCGGAATGGAAGCGGCGAGCGCATCGTATAGTGTTTCACAGTATAAAAAGAGTGGGTCGATCGAGGATTTGTCTGTTGCGGTAAAGCGCAGTTATGCTGTCGGACATTATGGGGATGCTGCGGGCTACGGCAATATTCTGATCAATGACGAAGGCTTTACCGCTTTTTGCGATGCGGCGGATGCACAGATGAGCCCCGCGGAAGAATTGATCATGGGGAATACAGCCTATTATTATATCGGTATCACGGTGGCGTCGCAATATTTTGTCGGATCAGATGTTGCGATCGATACGGCATTCGGGGCTTTAGGCGACAGTTTTACGGAAAATAATCCGGTCGTATTTCTTGTGAATGCGGCAAAAGAACGGGAAGACAAAGAATTTTGCGGACAGGTTTTGGAGCGGTTGAATACTTTAAATCCTCGGGCGGAGGATTCAAAATATTTTGAAGATTATAAGAATGCGTTGGAAGAATATTGCCGCTGATTTTTAATTCGTTATTATTTTTACCAAAATAGAGAATAAAGAAGAGGAGATGCTTATGAACAAGATTGTGCAGGAAGGATTGACATTCGACGATGTATTGCTGATACCTGCGGCATCGGATGTATTGCCGTCAGGGGTGAATCTGAACACGAAGCTTACGGATGATATTTCGTTGAACATACCGCTTATGAGTTCCGCGATGGACACGGTAACGGAGAGTCGGTTGGCTATAGCGCTGGCGAGGGAAGGCGGCATAGGCATTATCCATAAAAATATGACGATCGAAGAGCAGGCCAGCCAGGTCGATAAAGTCAAGCGCAGTGAGCATGGGGTAATTACGGACCCGTTCTTTCTCTCGCCTGACAACAGCGTTCGCGAAGCGGTTGCTTTGATGGAGCGTTACAAGATCAGCGGCGTTCCGATCACGAAGAACGGAAAGTTGGTCGGTATTCTGACGAACCGTGATCTGCGGTTTGAGAATAATTACGATCAGCCGATCGATAATGTAATGACGAAGGAGAATCTTGTAACGGCGCCGGTAGGGACTTCTTTGGAAGAAGCGCAGAAGATTCTCGGAAAGCACAGAATTGAGAAATTGCCGATCGTAGATAAAGACGGGTATCTGAAGGGTCTGATCACGATCAAAGATATTGAAAAGAGTATACAGTACCCGAATTCTGCGCGCGATAAAAACGGCAGACTTTTGGTCGGTGCGGCGGTCGGAACGGCGGCGAATACGATGGAGCGTATTGCGGCTTTGGTTTCGGCAAAAGTGGACGTGATCACAGTGGATACGGCTCACGGACACAGCAAGGGAGTAATAGACGAAGTTGCAAGGATCAAAGCGAAATATCCGAATTTGCCGCTGATTGCAGGGAATGTGGCGACGGCGGAAGCGACGAAGGCTTTGTTTGATGTCGGTGCGGATGTAGTGAAAGTCGGCATCGGACCGGGCTCGATTTGCACGACCCGTATTGTGGCGGGAATCGGCATGCCGCAGCTGACGGCGATCATGAACTGTGCAGAGCAGGCGGACAAGATGGGCAAACGCATCATTGCGGACGGCGGTATCAAGTACAGCGGAGATATCGTAAAGGCGATCGGGGCAGGTGCTTCGGTGGTAATGATCGGCAGCTTGTTTGCCGGTACGTTGGAAAGCCCGGGTGAAATCGAGATTTACCAGGGCAGAAGCTTCAAAGTTTATCGCGGAATGGGATCTTTGGGCGCTATGGCGGCAGGCAGCAAAGACAGGTATTTCCAGGAGAATGCCCAGAAATTTGTTCCGGAAGGCGTGGAAGGGCGCGTGCCTTACAGAGGAAGCCTGGCGGATATCGTATTCCAGATGATGGGCGGTTTGCGTGCCGGAATGGGATATTGCGGAATGCATACGATCGATGAAATGCGGAAAAATGCGAGATTTGTCCGCATCACGAATGCCAGCCTGGTGGAAAGTCATCCTCATGATATTTCCATAACGAAGGAATCACCGAATTACAGTCCTCGCGGGCTGTAATGGGATGGAGTGTGCCGCGGGGAATACCGCGGTACATTCTTTTGTAAATACAAGAAATCGGGAGAAGAAACAGATCATGCAGCATCAAAGAGTTTTGGTTCTGGATTTTGGCGGACAGTATAATCAGCTGATCGCGCGCCGCGTGCGTGAACAGGGAGTTTACTGCGATCTTGTGCCATACAATAAGACGATAGAAGAAATACTGGATTATGATCCGATCGGTATCATATTTACCGGCGGGCCGAACAGCGTATATGCGGATGATGCGCCGGATGTGGACAAGAGAATATTTGAGTTGGATATTCCGGTGCTGGGCATTTGTTACGGATGTCAGCTGATCGCATATAAGCTGGGCGGAGACGTTACGCATGCGGATACGCGTGAATACGGGAAAAGCGAGATCACATATGATACGTCCAGCAAAATATTTGAGGGAGTTACGAAGGACAATATTTGTTGGATGAGCCATACAGACTATGTAAGCCGTGTTCCTGACGGATTCCGTATTACGGCGGCCACAAAAACTTGTCCTGCGGCTGGTTTTGAAAATACGTCGCGGAAGATATACGGGATCCAGTTTCATACGGAAGTGCATCATACGCAGGAAGGCGAAAAGATACTGCATAATTTCCTCTATAATGTATGCGGAGCAAAGGGCGACTGGACGATGTCGAATTTTGTGAACGAGCAGGTGATGCATCTGAAGGAAAAACTTGCGGGTAAGAAAGTGCTCTGCGCGATGAGCGGCGGAGTTGACAGCGCAGTGGCGGCGACATTGGTTCACCGTGCGGCGGGAGATAATCTGACCTGCGTTTTTGTGGATCATGGCTTGCTTCGTAAAGGTGAATCGGAAGAAGTAGTCAGTGTTTTCCGTGATAAATTGGGCATGAATCTGATCAGAGTGGATGCGGGCGAGCGGTTTTTGTCCAAGCTGCGCGGAGTTTCCGATCCGGAACGCAAACGCAAGATCATCGGGGAAGAATTCATTAAAGTATTTGAAGCGGAAGCAAAAAAAATAGGCGCGGTGGATTTCCTTGTGCAGGGAACCATTTATCCGGACGTCATAGAGAGCGGAAAAGGTGCTTCGGCGGTGATCAAAAGCCATCACAATGTCGGAGGATTGCCTTCGGTGGTGGATTTTAAAGAAATCATAGAGCCGCTGCGCGATCTTTTCAAAGACGAAGTCCGCCGTGTAGGTACGGAACTCGGTTTGCCTGATTCTGTTGTGCAGAGACAGCCGTTCCCGGGTCCGGGACTTGCGATTCGTATCATGGGAGAAGTTACGGAAGAAAAACTGAGAACGCTTCGCGATGCGGATTATATCATGCGTGAAGAAATTGCCAAAGCCGGTCTCGACAGGGAAATATGGCAGTATTTTGCAGTGATCACTTCGACTTATACGGTCGGTGTGATGGGCGATGCACGCACATATGAACCGGTGATCGCTTTGAGAGCGGTAACCAGTGTGGATGCGATGACGGCGGATTGGGCGCACATACCGTATGAAGTGCTTGAAAAAATCTCTTCCAGGATCATCAACGAGGTCGATCATGCGAACCGGATCGTATACGATATCACGAGTAAACCGCCGGCAACGATCGAATGGGAATAATTTATAAACAAAAAGTTATATTTTGTATAAGATTCAAACACCTTTGTGAAATTTTCGCAAAGGTGTTTCTTTTTTCTTGGAAATGTGCTATACTAAAGTGATGTCTTTTTGCGTCCACGATAACAGGCAAAGGGATAAGGGAAACAAAGATGGCGGAAATGACAGAAAAAGAAATGCGCGAGTTTATCAAGAGCCGAAAACATCCGGATAAGCAGTTTTATCTGGATCTTTTGGATGATGAAAAACAGCGCCGATATGAAGATCTGCGTGTGCGGGTCGTTATGAGCCTTTTAAAGAGCTGTTATATCAACCGTCTGAAGCTGAAAATCAAAGATGCGCAGGACCAGATAGCCGAGATGCGAAGCGGTGAATTTACCGCGGAAAATTATAGGTCGATCATAGGTTTGAATGCACAGATCCGCGGCTGGAGGGAAGAGATCGAGGGGTTTAAGGCATTTTTTGTCGAGCCGTATTTTGCGCGGATGGATCTATATGACGATAAGGAAGGGTATAACAGCTATTATATCGGAAAAAAGGGAGACGTCAATCTGGAAATTGTGGATTGGCGTGCGCCGCTTGCCCGTAAATACTACCAGAAGAGCCAGATCGTATTTTCGATCAACGAGTATAATTACAAACAGATTCTGCGCCGTGCGTTGCGTACGGCAAACGGCCGCTTTTTGGATTTTAAAAACGAATATCTGAGTCTGAAAGATTACCTGACCAAAGAAGAGATCGCAGGAAGAGACGAAGAAATCATTTTTGACCCTTATCTGAAGGAAATACTGCGGGCGAGAAAAGAGCAATCTGAAATATCGGATATCATTGAGACGATCCAGGAAAAGCAATACGAGATCATAACCAGGCCTGAACAGGAAAGTTTTGTTTTGCAGGGGTGCGCCGGTAGCGGCAAGACAATGATCATGTTGCATCGGCTAAGTTTTCTCATGTACAACAATGAAAACCTCAAGCCTGCGGATGTATTGGTGATCACGCCGAGCGATTCGTTTAATGCTTTTATCGATGAATTGTCGCAGGTTCTGGAACTGGAAAAGGTAAAGACGCGGCATATCGATGAATATTTTCAGCAGTTGCTGAAAAACGAAGGGATCGATTTGGACGGGAAGATCGATTATGCGGCGAAAGTGCCTTATAAATATCTCGAATATATTTATTCGGAGAAGTTTTACAACGATGTGCAGAGCAAGCTGACAAAAATATACAACGGGATTCAGGGAATGTTTCTCAGTGAAGAGTGCGCTGCATTTATCGGAAAAGTGGCGGAAAATTGCCGCAGACAGCTGGAACTTTACAATGCGATCAAAAATGCGAGCGTGCGCGTGCGTCGTGCCGTGTTGGGTGAGATCAAAGAGAAAGCGGAAGGCGGACTCTATTATACAAAGCCTTTCCGTGAACTGATGAACGAAGTAACGGCGGCGGAAGAATTTTTTTCAAACGATCTGAAAAGCGAAAAGATCAAAAATTACAGCTATTTTTACAACCGGATTCTTTCCTTTTACAGAGCAGGATCGCTTATTTTGCGTGCGCACGGGAAAGTTACTGCGGGTGCCGTGGAAGACCTTGCTCGCCTGCACGAAACGGTTGCCAAGGAGATGAACGATCTGCGCAGATATAAGATCAACCGCGGCGGAGTAGAAGTGGAAACGTATGCGGAGCGGATTGCTCGCAGGGCGGAACTTTTGACGGAAATCGACGGAATTTCGGAAAATGTACAAGAGATCGAATCGCTGTTCGGGAATTTCTGTGAATTGTTTGAGATCCTGAAAGGAAACGATTATTTTGTTAAAATCGGAAAATGCGGCACGCATATAGAACTGGCGAGGCTGTTTTATAAAGATATTGTGCGCAAAATCAAAAACAAATACGGGATCGGCAAAGGCTTGCAGCGGAGCGATCCGTACACGCTTTGTCTGATCTTTGCGCTGCTCGGAAGAAAATTAAAGCCGCGCTACGGGCTTGTTTTTGTGGATGAAGGACAGGATATTTCGGAAAACGAGTATCGGCTGTTGCATTTTTTCAATGAAGATGCGGCGTTCAATGTGTATGGCGACCTCGCGCAGAATATTACAGGATTTCGCGGTTTGCATGATTGGAAATCGGTGGAAGCAGGTCAGAAATATGAATTGAATCAGAACTATCGGAACACCAACCAAATTGTGGAGTTTGTATCGGAAAAGCTGAAAATCGGTATGCAGCCGATCGGTTTTGACGGGCCTCCGGTACAGTATGTGGGAGGCCGCGGCATCAGCGGATTTTTCCGGGATAAGAAGGGGTTGAAAGCGGTCATCGTTTCGGAAAATGCGTTGGAAAAATACAGCCGTAAAAGTTACAACATACCCGGCCGAACGAACAAGATCTCGAAAAGTAAGATCAATCTGATGACAGTTTATGAATCGAAAGGATTGGAGTTTACTTGTGTGGCGGTAGCGGATGCCGATATGACGGTCAATGAAAAGTATATAGCATATACGCGTGCTTTGAAGGAACTTGCGATCATACGGGAAGAAAAGAGCGGTGAGAAAGATGAAGAATAATTTTTTACTGGATGCAGATGAAACGATTCTTGATTTCATACGCTCTTCCGGGGAAAGTTTTCAGGCGGCCATGGAAGAGCTCGGAGAAACGCGGGCGGCAGAGCATTACGACGATTTTAAGAAGATCAATGACAGCCTTTGGCTCGAATACGAAAGAGGCGAAATATGCAAATCGGACTTGATGACGGCGCGTTTTTCCCGCTTTTTTGCCGGATTGCACAGCGGTGCGGATGCAGGCGAAGCAAACAGATTGTATTTTACGAAACTATGCCGCACGGGATATCTGTTGCCGGGAGCTTCGGAGTTTATACGGGAACTGAAACGCCGCGGACGGATATACCTGATCACGAACGGTACGCCTGCGGCGCAGTACGGGCGATTGGAATCGTTGAAACTTACCGATTTTTTTGACGGCATATATGTGTCGGACGAAATCGGGTATGCAAAACCTGACGTGCGTTTTTTTGAATTTGTACTTACGGCAAACGGCGTAAAAAGAGAAAATTGTCTGGTGATCGGAGATTCTCTGACTTCGGATATTAAGGGGGCAAATTCATCGGGGATCGAAAGTATCTGGTATAATCCGAAGGGTAAAAAAGCAGAAGGTGCTTGCCCCGATCATACGGCGGACAGTTACCGCGGTATACTGGAAATTATAGATTCAATGAGATAGAAAAAGATGAAAAGATCGGGCGGGAGCAAATTCAGCTTCCGCCCGAACTGTATGAAAGAGGGCTGAAATGGCAATAAATCATGCCATATATTTGTTTTGTTAATATGTCCGAAAATAAGCCCAACGCTTGATTAAATCACGGATTTGTAGTATAATAAAAAATGAAAAAAATGGCAGTGCCGTGCCTGAAATCGGATGGAGCGGCAAGCAAAAAGGATTCGGAGGGAATATGGCAGGAAAGAAATCAGCAAAGACAATGTTACGGGAAAGCGTGGCTTTAAGTGTCCGTGCACAGCAGTTTTACGGTTATGCCGATTATTTTAACCGCGTACCTCTTTTCACGACCCTGCAGGTAGCCAATTCAGGATCGGAAACGATCGAGGATTTGGACGTGCAGATCGACTGTGCGGAGGGCTTTTTGTTGCCATTTTCCAAACATCTGGAAAATGTGCCGTTTGAAAGCACTGTGGAAATTTCAACTGCCAATATTGTTTCGCCGTTGTATTTGACAGAACTTTCGGAGCTGGTGCAGATCAAAATACGTGTTGCCGTACTGCACGGGAAAGACGTGCTTGCGGAGGAAAGTGTAGAGCTGACCGTATTGCCGTTTGATTATTGGAGCGGAAGAGCCGGGAATGCGGAACTGCTGTCCTGTTTTGTGCGTCCGAAGGTAGCCGAATGCCTGCGCGTGCTGAATGAAGCTGTGCCGCAGCTGCAGAAATGGGGAGTCAATTGTGAATGGCGCGGATATCAGGAGGGGGATAAAAATAAGATCCGCCAGATAGCAGCAGCTATTTTTGCTGTGGTAAAACGTCAGTCGATCGAAAAATCGGCGGCCGAATTCAATTATGATTCTCCGGTGCCGGTTGGCGATATTACTGTTATTTTAAAAAATAAAGTCTGCACATCGTTTGAACTGACGTTGTTTCTGGCATCCTGTTTTGAATGTGCCGGGTTGCATCCTGTGCTGACGATCGGTGAAAAAAGCGTAAGCTGCGGTGTGTGGCTGTACGATAATTGTTTTTCGGACAGTGTCAGCGATGATACCGTGCTGTTGCAGAAATACTTATCGGACGGCATCAACAATGTCAGTATGTTCGACGTGGAAGATGTTTTCACGGGAAAGAACGTCAATTATACGGCAGCGGAAAAGCATTATTTGCAGAAGCTGGAAAGCAATTATTTTGACACGGTGGTGGATGTCAAGCGTTGCAGACTGGCGCGGATCGCTTCTTTGCCGCTGAAAGTGCGCGGCATCAAGGGGTATGAGCTTTTGGGCGAGAATGAGACGGATATCAACGCAGCGCCCGAATCTCTTTCCGGTACGAGAAAGCTGTCCTACGACGGCAAAGTAACCCGAAACAAGCAATGGGAACGTCGGTTGCTGGATTTGTCGTTAAAGAATACCCTTTTGAATTTCCGACCGGAAAAAAATACGCTGCATATTCTTTCGGCCGATATCAACGAAACGTATGAAAGCTTGGCAGGCGGAGAAGAGTTTTTCCTGATGGAGAAAACGGCGGATGTGCGCGGCGTGATGGCTGCCGAGGATTATTTTCCTGCGTCGGGCAGCCTTTCGATGCTGTCGGAACTTCTGCGCGTGGAGTTAAAGAATCATCGTTTGCGCACCTATTCGGAACGGGATGCGGTGGCGGATGTTTTGCGCTTTTTGATCAAGAAAGCGAAGACGGCAGAAGAAGAAGCGGGGGCAAACGTATTGTTCCTGGCATTCGGATTTTTAAAATGGTATGAATCGCAGGGCGGCGAAACGCGGTATGCGCCGCTGGTGCTGTGCCCTGTCCGTATAACGCGCAGTAAAGGCGGAAAGGGTTATTCTGTTGCGTTTGCGGAAGAGAATATGCAGATCAACAGCACATTGTTGGAATTTTTACTGCGGGAATTCAAGATCGACATTCGCGGATTGGACAACATTGCATCGGGTATCCGGGTTTCGGAAATTATGGCGATGGTCCGTATGGAGATCTTAAACATGAAAGGCTGGGAAGTGCTGGATGAAGTCTATCTTGCCAACTTTTCGTTTGCGCGCTTTGCGATGTGGAACGATGTCAGGAAAAATATTGATAAGTTTCGCAAAAATGCGCTTGTGAAATCTCTGCTTGACAACAGAATGGAACTGGCGGACAATGTGTTTGAGGACAAAGCGGAGGATGATTATGCTCCGTCGGAGATCCTGACGCCGTTGATGGCGGACTGTTCGCAGTTCGAAGCAATCGCGGAGGCCGCTGCAGGAGCGACGTTTGTATTGCACGGGCCTCCGGGAACGGGCAAGAGCCAGACGATCACAAACATTATAGCCAACTGTCTGAACCAGGGAAAACGTGTTTTGTTCGTTGCCGAAAAACAAGCGGCGCTGTCGGTCGTCAAAAAGAGACTGGACTCGATCGGACTGGGAGATTTTTGTCTGGAACTCCATTCGGCCAAGTTGGATAAGCCGGCATTGCTTCGCGGGCTGGAAAACACGCTCGCTCTGGCGGCGGAACAGGACGGACCGGATTTCGAACTTAAAAGCGAACAGATTGCCGAGGTCCGCAAGACGCTGAACGAGCCGGTTATGGCACTTCATAAAAAGCGCCGTTTGGGTGTTTCTGTTTATGAAGGTATTCTTATATATCTGAAGAACAAGAACGCGCCGGATGTATTGGACATTGAAAGCACGTTTTACGACAGCCTGACAAAAGAGAAGCTGGATACGTATGAAAACCTTTTGATCGAGGTGTCGGCGGCGGCGAAACAATGCGGCGGAGTTCATCGTTCGCCTTTTGAAAACGTAAATCTGACGGATTACGATCCGGATCTTCGGAACCAGGTTTATTATTCTTCGGAAGTGTTGATCGCGGAGATCAAGCACGTAAAAAACTATCTGAATCTGTTCCTCGATTTTTATCGTCAGAGGGTGAGTTCCTTTACGGAAAAGAAGATGCAGACGCTGTTGCAGCTGATCGATCTTTTGCGGAGCGGGGCTTTGGATAAGTATTTCCATTGCGACGAAAATGAGTTTTACGTATTTTTTAATGCGAACCGCAGGCTGGATCGTTTGCTTGGTAATTATTTTAAGAATTTCAAGACCCTGATCGATATTGATTGCGATCCGGCTGTGATCGAACAGGAACTGGACAATTGGGGTGAGAATTATAAAAGTTCAAAAGTTTTGTCAACGCTGGTAAAACGGCTGAGAAGAAGCGCGGCAGTCAAGCTTGCTCCGTCGGAGGAGACAAAATATATCGGCATCGTGGCGCAGATCTATGAGGACCTGAAGTTGGTGCGGGACAACACGTCGTTGGTGCAGAATTTTTCCGATCGCGGCGGCAAGATCAGTTTCAAAAGGCGCGACGAATTCATGGAAGCGCTCAAACAGATGCATGCGCTCGCCGAAGGCGTGTTCATGGATTACAATGCCGACAGCTTTAACAGCGTTTGTGTAAAATCGGCTTCGGGAGGATATTCGGCGCCGATCCTGGACGGATTAAAACAGTCTTTGTTGAGTTTTTGCAAAGCGAAGGACAATTTCTGCGACGTGATTCGTGCGGATACCGAACGGTATTCGGATGAAGATGTGCTGGATTATTTCAATGTAAAAGCAGGGGCGTTGATCGACAACATCGATATGCTGGCGGCATGGTGCCTGTTTAAAAAGATATCGGCGCAGCTTGACAGCGAGGGATTAAGCTTTGTAACCGATTCGTTGGAATCCGGTGCGGTTACGTCGGAAAATATATTGGAGAGCTTCCGCAAGAATGTTTACCGCAATTTTGTGGAAACAAATATCGGAGCAGATCCGGTGCTTTCTAAATTCTCCGCTGCAGTTCTGGAAGAAAAGATCGAACAATTCCGCTTGTTGGATGAACAGTTCGCCAAACTGTCCAAGGCGCACATCCGCAACAAACTGATTTCCAATCTTCCCACGACGTCGACGGAGGGCGGGCTGAGCCTGGAGGTTTTAGCATTCCAGCGCATTGTCAAGAGCAATATGCGCGGCATGACGGTCAAGGAGTTTATGGCGGAAATACCGGAGCTGTTTGCTCGGCTTGCTCCCTGCGTTTTGATGAGTCCGATCACGGTGGCGCAGTATCTCAAAGCAGAACCCGATCTTTTTGACTTGGTAGTATTCGATGAAGCGTCTCAGCTGCCGACGAGCGAAGCGATCGGAGCGCTGGCGCGTGCGAAGAATGCAGTCATTGTCGGCGACCCGAAACAACTTCCTCCGACATCCTTCTTCAGTTCCGGCTATGTGGATGAGGAAAATCTGGATACGGAAGATCTGGAGAGTATACTGGATGATTGTCTTGCGCTCAGCATGCCTGAAAAACATCTGAATTGGCATTATCGAAGCAAGCATGAAAGTCTGATCGCGTTTTCCAATATTATGTATTATGGAGGGAAACTTTGCACATTCCCTTCGCCGGATGCTTTGGAGAGCAAAGTGCGGCTCGCCTTGGTGCCGGACGGAATCTATGACAGAGGTTTCACCAAGCGAAATAAAGCGGAAGCGGAAGCGCTGGTGGAAGAAGTTGTGCGCAGACTCAAAGATCCGAAACTTTGCCGTTCCAGTATCGGTGTCGTAACGTTCAGTACGGCGCAGCAGGACTATATTGAAAGGCGGCTGTCGGATGCTCTTGTGCGCAACAAACTGGAAGACGCGGCATATGAACGCGAAGAGCCGCTCTTTATCAAAAATCTGGAAAACGTACAGGGAGACGAGCGCGACGTCATTTTGTTTTCCGTTTGTTACGGGCCCGATCGCAGCGGCAGGGTGGCGCTCAATTTCGGACCGTTGAATCAGACGGGAGGATGGAGACGCTTAAATGTCGCGGTATCGCGTGCACGCGAAGAGATGGTCGTATTTTCGTCTATGACGTCTGCGATGATCAATCTCGCAAAAACAAACAGTAAGGGCGTGGCGGGCCTGAAAGCATTTCTCGAGTTTGCGGAAAAGGGCAAGACGTCGCTTGCGATCAGTTCGGACGAGCTCAAAAATACACAGAGCGGAATTGGAAAATATGTTGCGCAGGAATTGAAAACGTACGGGTATGAATGCCGGTATGATGTAGGTGTATCCGATTACAAGATCGATTGTGCGGTAGTAGATCCGAAAAATAAAAAGCGATTTATCCTTGCGATCATCTGCGACGGGACCACGGCATTCCATTCCAGCGCAAAAGACAGAAATATTCTGCAGATACAGACGCTCAAGATGAACAACTGGAACGTGGTGCGCTTGTTTACGATCAACTTTATCAATAACCCGAAACGCGAGATCAAAAAAATCAAAGAAATCTTGGATCGTCTTACGGGAACGGAGAAAACCGGGCGCGATTATTTATCCAAATATCGGAAAAATTATCGTTGTGCAAAATTGGAGCAGACGCAGAATCTGTCGCAATATGTAACATGCGGGGAAAACGACGGTGAGATCCTTTCGAGACTGAAAGCCATCTCAGCGGCCGAAGAACCTATCTCCGATAAATTCCTGATGAAGAGGTGTCTTGCTTCTTTGGGTATTCAGAAGTATGGCGGAAAAGTGGAAGATCGGATCTCAAATCTTATAAAGTCATGCGGTTTAAAGAGTGAAGTTTTGTGCGGTAAGACGTATTTGAGGAAAACGGATAAATGTCTTGATTGTGATTTTTACAGAGTGGAACAGGGAGATCCGATACGGAAATCGGAAGATGATTTTACGCCGTACGAGATCATTGCGTTGATCAAAGGGCTTTTGGAAAACAAGGTGAGCTTGTATGCGGATGAATTGACGGCGCTGGTTTGCTCGGAATTGAAAATAACAAGACCCAGTGATAAACTGACTGAATTTATAGGAGAATGTGTAAATCTCGGAGTGGAACGTTCCGTGTTTGTGCGTTCGATTTCGGACAGAATAAGCCTGTATTGAGAGATGAAAGAGCTATTCCTGGATATCATGCTGGCGGTAATTCTGATTGCGGTTGTGGCGGCGGCGGCCATTTTGCCGTCCGTCGCCAAGCCGGAAAGCGGGGCTGTGCAGCAGAAAGATGAAGCGGAGTTTCCCTTTGACGACACGTTTGTAGTGTTCGTGCAAGGAGAGGGTGTATCGGCTCCCGGCAGATATACTTTTGCATACGGAACCACATACGGGGAATTGTTTTCGGTTGCGGGGGTGCAGGAAGTTCCTCCGGAATTTGATTGCAACGCGCGTGTGCGCATGACTGATGCGGTCCTTGTCGACGGCGAATATGTTTTGTACTTAATCTTATGATACGAAGAAAAGAAGAAAGAGTGATCAAGTTCAAAAGAGTGGACGATCATCTTTTGTTTTACGGGTTGAGAGTTATCAATTTTCGTCCCTTTCTTTTGTTTGCGTTGAGTTTTGCTGCCGGAATCTTGTGCTGTTTTCTGTTCGGGTTTTATGCGTTTCTGATCAATTTGATAATATTGCCTGCGCTTGTCGGATTTATCTTTGTTTTGAAAAAGAAAGGTCGGAGGATTGCGGGCGTTTTTCTTGCCTGTACGGTAGCGGCATGTATCATTTATTCTATCGGAAGTATGGCTTTTGCGGTCCGCATTGCTGATTTTGAAAAGGCAAGTGCGGTTTCCGGGGAATGTTATGTTGAGGGTGTTGTAAAGGAAATCGGGGAAACGAGTGATACAAAAGTTTATACGCTGGGAGATCTGACGTTGGTGAGCGGGGATACGGGTGAAATCATACGGACAGATTATCGTAT
>CASEWU010000265.1 GCA_949291725.1 uncultured Bacillota bacterium | reverse complement strand
CGCCGTGCATCCGGAATAAACGTACAATGATCTCAAAGGACAGCCATAATAATGCCCAAAACAATGATGAGCCCGTACAGGACGCAGAACAAAATCGCGACGAAACGCTCTTTTTTGCTGAAAGACTTATACTTCCTCTTGCCGATGATCTTGGTAAGAACGGCCCACTCCGTTTCGTACAGGCGCAGCGCCAGATTGTCTTCGATATACTCGATGATCCTCATTTTACTCGCGTTGAGATCGGCGTACGAACGCAAGACGGACAGCCACGAAAAGCATACGACCGAACCGATCAGCGCGGCGAATACCGAAAACACCAGGCTGACGTTGACCGCCCCGAACAGCACGGGAAGGTCGGACAGCGCGCACATGACGGAAACGATCGCGCCGAGGATGATGGAATTGAGCGTGATGTAAACGCTGTTGACGGACTGTTTCCGCTTTACGAGCTCTTCCGAAGTCTGCACGAACATTTTATACTGTTCGAAAAAAGTTTCCTTGTCGTCCGCGTTTTTCGCGCGCAGCCGCCACAGAACTTCCTCTTCGTCGCCGCGTAAATGATCGAGCATGGAACGCTCGTCCACTACAACGGCGGCGGGCTGGCGCTGACGGATGACGACCTCGCCGTCCGCATCCCCTTCGCCCGCAACGATTTTTTCGGGCAGAAGGCTCTCAACCGATCTGTTAAGAATGTATTTTCCGTTCAGTTTGACAACGTAAATGAATTTCTTTTCTTTGAGCGCGATGCCGATCTCCTTTTCGATGTTCGGGCTCGCGTGCGAATTTTTACCGACGATATAAATGACCTTTTCCGCCTGGCGGATCTTGGCGACCGCGTCCGCTTCCCACGTCTCCTGCGTGCCGTTTAAGATAATGAACTGCGCGGCGGTGCAGTTCTGCGCCCAAAACTCGATGAGCGGCTTTACGCTCTTTTCCATATCCGAACCGGAATGTATCACAAAGTATCTCATAAATTTCTCCGTCCGCAAAATACACGCTTCAACAAAACCGCCGCGCTCTTTCGTGCGCGGCGCGGCAATTTACAGCAATACGATCAGGGCGGCGACGATCGTGCCCACCGCAACGACGAGGCAGACAAGCGACACGATCACGGCCGCGGTGCCAACTTTTCTGTCGTTGAGCCTTTTTTGGTATAACGCGTGCGACGACCCGCTCATGATGACGCCGCAACAACAGGCCGCCAACCCGAAAAACGCGATCGCACCGATCAACGACGCGATCGGCCATTTATACTCGCCGCCGACTTCCTGGCTGAACAAATTTGCCGCGCAAAGCGCTCCCAAAACCGTGAACCCGATCGAAAACAGCATGCCCAAAACGGACATCACGATCCCCGTGACGCCCAAGCGGACGCTACCGGTCGCACCCTGCCCGCTCAACAGCAAATATTGCGTTCTCGCGCTGAACAGCCTTCTGAAAAAAGAAGCGAAAAACCCTCCGACTAAACCCATTTTTTCCTCCTCCGAATCATCATATTGTTAACTTAATTATACATGATAAAATTCATATTGTCAAGAAAGAATTTCTTTTTTTTCACTCGCCGCCGTTCTTGCAATTTCACGGAATATCTGATATAATTTGAACAGGCAGGTGCAAAAATGGATCTGAGCAAAATCAACAAAGAAT
>CASEWU010000264.1 GCA_949291725.1 uncultured Bacillota bacterium | reverse complement strand
CAAAATCTCTCTATTTTTTCTTTCCCCAACCGATGATACCCTTTATGAGTACTACAAAAATCAATACCCACCAAAAGAGAAGAATCAAAATAGTTTTTCCGACGGCTTCCCAATCAATAGAACCGTCGACATTTTTATAATGGCGGCAAAGCAATACAACGATCAATGCGGCGAGAACGATAAAGCCGATAATTCCAATAATAACTTCCGGTTCCATAGAAAGAAAAAGGCGGCAAACACCGCCTTTTTAACTATTTTCTCTTTTCCCGCTCGATTTCTCGGCGGTAATCGTTATTTAGTTGGGTAAGCCGACGGTCAATATCAAGATTTTTCTTTTGCAAATCGCCGATACGCCGTTTGTATGGCTCCGCCTGCCGCAAAACGTTCGCCGCCCGGCGCTCGTACTCGTTTGCCTGCCGTTTATACTCATTCGCCTGCCGCTCATAGTTATCGACGCTGCGCTGCTCCTGTGCGATGCGCGTATTGTTGCTCATCTGTTCGCGTTTCAGATTGTCCATCTGCCGCATAATGTCTGCAATGTTCATCTTTTTCCCTCCGTAAAAATTTATTTTCCTTCGTCCAGCTCTTTGAGCCGGGCGAGAAGTTTTGCCAGAATACCGTTCTTGATAAATCGCAAAATCGTACCTTCGCTGAAACGGTCTCTCCGCCAGATTGCCGTGATACACGTCCCCACGTCTTTCGCAGACATTTCCGCGATCGCGCTCTCCATTGCGCTCTCCTTCCACCAGCCGCGCGCATCCATCTTTTCGCCGTAATCGTGGTCAGCAAGTTCGCTGTGCGAAAATTCCTTGAAAAATCCCCCGATTTTTTCGTTATAGGCGACGTACGGCATGATCACCTGCCTGTCCGCCTGTTTTCCTCCCTGCCACTTTCCTCCGCTTTGCCCTTCCGCAAAATACGGCAAAAATTCCGTTAAATTCTGATATTTCATACTGCATTCCTTCCCATAATTATACTCTGCCCATTGGTCAAAAGTCAAGCAAGACTTGCCTATTGGGCATAAAATAATTATGGAGGTTTTTATACTTATGATAACACTCGAACAAATACGCGAGCGTTTGACAGAAACCATCAAGCAGAGCGGTTACACCCAAACCAAACTCGCGGAAAAATTGAAAGTATCGCCGTCGACCATTTCGCACTACCTGAGAGGAGATAAAATGCCTGCACTGGACACGCTCGCAAATCTCTGCCTCATCCTCGACGTTTCTCCCGCATATATCCTTTGCTTTGAATGACGCCGCTCTCCTTGACTTGTCTCGAATTTTAGCATATAATATGTACCATAAACGGGATATGAAAAGTGCTATGCTATAAAAAATTTTCGGAGGCGGAACTATGCTCATTCACGAAGCGATCGAATTTGCGGCAGTAAAGCACAGAAATCAGGTGCGCAAGGGAACAAATACACCCTACATCGTCCACCCGATGGAAGTGATGTACATTTTGGCGGGAAACGGCTGTGACGAAACCGTCGTTGCAGCGGGGCTCTTGCACGACACGGTGGAAGACGCCGGCGCGACGCTCAAAGAGATCGAAGAAAAATTCGGCAAAGAGGTCGCGGATATCGTTGCGGCGGAATCGGAGGACAAGTCAAAGAGCTGGCAGGAGCGCAAGCAGACGACAATCGACCGCCTGCCGAACGAGAACTTTGAGGCGCAGCTCGTATGCTGTGCGGATAAACTTGCTAACGTGCGCAGTATGTATTACGATTTTCAAAAAATCGGCGAAAAGCTGTGGGAGCGTTTCAACGCTCCGAAGGAAAAAATTGCCTGGTACTACAATGGCATCGTCGATGCCCTTTCCGTTTTGGAAGACTACGAAATGTATCAGGAATTGAAAAACACTTCTGCCGCTTTATTCAAAAAGTAATCCAATAAAAATCTTGGCAGGCTTTCGCCTGCCCAATTTCTATATAGATTATCTGTTTGCGCTTTCGCGCATCGCTACTCCGCATGCAAATTTGGCGGAATCAACAGGAGAATCGGTTCGAAACGCGGTTATGATATCATACTCTTTGGACGGTGCAAAACACGATTCAAACACTTCGTCCCCGCCGTCCATTTCCAACAAAATATAGGATAATCCCTCGTTTATACAAGAACTTATCACTTCGTCGCGTATCCCTGCGGCTTCACGTTCGTATAAAGAGAACAGTTTGCCCAAGATCTTCGCTCCCCTGTGACCATCTGCTTCCATGAGCATTTTGACAATTTCATGTTTACATATATAAATAAATCCGCACGATTGGAAAAAAGCTGGAAAAATTTCAATCGGTCGGAACCAATTATCAAATGTATTATTTGTCAGATAGTGAATTCGTATCCCGTAGGTTTCAAATGCCGAAAGAGCCGTTCTGCCCGCGACATTGATATAAGAAAGAATATCGTTGCTGAACACCGAAAATGTATTCACCGCACGATACAATAAATCTACAACCGATGCCGCCGCAGCATAAAATATTTTTGCTTTGTGGAGTTGCCTTACACAAGCAACGATATGTTCACGCATATCCGCGTCGGCCTTTTCTCTCTCTGTTTCGCTCAGTTCTGCCCGTATTTTTGCAAGTTCCGCAATCCTTTCGGCACTATCAAAATAATCCGTAATTTTTCTAAACTTCCACTCCATAAACATAACCTCCTGATTTATACATTCAGTATAATATTTTTCATGTACCAAATATGGGATATCTCCTATGCTAAAATTCTGTTATACAAAAAATCAGTAAAATACTTCAAGGAGGGAGACGCAATGATCGGAGCAATTATCGGCGATATCGTCGGCAGCAGGTTCGAATGGGACAATTACAGGGCGAAGGATTTTGAACTCTTCGCCGACGCGTGCTTTCCGACCGACGACAGCATCATGACCGTCGCCGTCGGGAAAGCGATTTTGGACTGCGAAGGCGATTACAGCAACCTCTCCTCTCGCGCTATTCAATGTATGCAGGAACTCGGCCGCTCCTACCCGAACAGCGGCTACGGCGGAAGTTTTTACCATTGGATATATGACGACGATCCGCAACCCTATCATAGTTTCGGTAACGGCGCGGCGATGCGCATAAGCGCCGTCGGATTTGCCGCACGCAGCAGGAACGAGGTAAAAACGCTTTCCCGCGCCGTTACCGCGATCAGCCACGACCACCCCGAAGGCTTAAAAGGCGCGGAATCTGTTGCGATAGCGATTTTCCTCGCGCGGCAGAGCAAAAGCAAAGCGGAAATACGCGACTATATCGAGCAGAATTATTACAAAATCGGCTTTACGTTGGACGAGATCCGTGGCACATACGAGTTCAACGAAACCTGCCAAAACACCGTGCCGCAGGCGTTCGAGGCGTTTTTCGAGGCGAAAGACTTTGAGGACGCAATACGAAACGCGATCAGCATCGGCGGCGACAGCGACACCTTGGCCGCCATCACGGGCGGCATCGCGGAGACATATTTCGGTGTACCCTTCGATTTACGAAAAAAGGCGGAACGTTACCTCGAAAACGATACCTTCCGCCCGATTTATACCTGGCTCAAACGCTTTGAAAAGATGTTTCCGTAGAGGTACATTATGCTTGAACCCAAAAAATTGGCGCTTTTGCGCATTGCGCAAATATTGCACAAATACAGCGATGCGGCACACCTCTTAAAGCAGGAGGACATTGCGGCATATCTTTCCCGCGATTACGGCATCGAGATCGAGCGCAAAGCTGTCGGGCGCAATTTATCACTTTTAAAGGAAGCAGACTTCGACATCATATCCACCCGAAACGGGTGTTTCCTCGAAAAGAGGGAATTTGAGGACGCGGAACTAAAACTTCTCATCGACGGCGTGCTGTGTTCCAAACACATATCGCCGCACCATTCCAAGCAGCTTATCGAAAAACTTGCGGCACTCTCCAACACCTATTTCCGAAGCCACATCAAAAACATTTATTCTGTGAACGATTGGAACAAGACGCAGAACTATGACTTGTTTTTGAACATCGAACTCGTGGACGAGGCGATCGAAACGGGAAAGCAGATCACCTTTTCGTACAATAAATTCGGAGCGGACAAAAAACTGCACAAGTCGGCCACGCACTTTGCAAGCCCCTATCAGATGATTTTGCACAATCAGCATTATTATCTGATGGCTCTCAACGAAAAGTGGAAAAATATGGGCTATTACCGATTGGATAAGATCACGGAAATGCAGATTACCGACCGCCCGCTCACTACTTTGCGCACGGTAGACGGATTTGAAAACGGCATCGACTATAAAAATTTTTCTGCGGCACTGCCGTATATGTTTACTGATACCCCCGAACAAATCGAGCTGTTGGCGGATAACAGCGTCGTCGACCAGATCGTCGATTGATTCGGGTATGACATTCAAATTACTCCGCAGGGCGACGGCGTGCGTGTTTCGGTAAAATCGAGCCCCAACGCCATGACCTATTGGGCTCTGCAATTTGCCGAACATGTGGAAATCCTCTCGCCCGCCTATCTGCGCGAAAAAGTGCGCACGATTTTACAAAACGTATGCAAAAAATATGAATAATGCTTGCAGTGCACCCGCAATTTTGTGAATACCATTTTCCCTTTTGCATTATTATCAATACAGTCACATCAAGTACATTACTGCACCCTCCGTTATTATGTTGAAAAAGCTGTCCATAAAGATAAGTGACAGTATCTACATAGTACCCTCTGCACCAAAAATGCCTGTTCCCGTACTTATATTTCAGAT
>CASEWU010000263.1 GCA_949291725.1 uncultured Bacillota bacterium | reverse complement strand
CGTCAGCCCCAGTCTGTATGCATGCAAAAGCTGACCGTTCAGTTGAAATTTTTGTTTTTTACTTCCGTAAACGGGATCTCCCACGATCGGATGCCCGATATAGCGGCAATGCACCCGAATCTGATGCGTTCTGCCCGTTTCCAGCTTAAACCGCATCAGCGTAAATCCCTTCGAAAACCTTTTCACGACTTCATAATTCGTCGCTGCATACCTGCCCTTCTCCGCCGATACGACCGCCATCTTTATGCGATCCGTCGGGTGTCTGCCTATATATGTTTCGATTCTTCCGACATCGTCTTTGACGATCCCTTCGCACAGAGCAAGATATTCGCGCGAACACGTTTTGTCTGCGATTTGCGCCGACAACGATAAATGTGCGGCATCATTCTTTGCGACCACCAGCAAACCCGACGTATCCTTGTCGATCCTGTGCACAATTCCGGGGCGGATCACGCCGTTGATCGTGCTCAGACTTTTCAAGCGGTACAAAAGCGCGTTCACGAGCGTGCCCGTCAGATTCCCGCTCCCTGCATGAACTGTGAGACCCTGCGGCTTATTGATCACTGCAATGTCGTCATCCTCATACACGATGTCGATCGGAATATCCTGCGGTGTAAGATCCAGCGTTTTCGGTTCCGGCATGATCACGTCTGCCCGGTCCCCGGCTTTGACGGCCTGCGAAGCTTTAACTTGCACCCCGTTTACGCGCACGTGGCCGTCTTCGATCAGCTTCTTCGCCGCCGAACGCGTCAGATTCAGCTCCTGCGCCAAAAAAATATCCAACCGCGCACACGGCTCCTGTGCCGCTATGCTGCATTCCTTATTCATTGTCTTTATCGGATCTCTTTCCCTTTTTCTCCTGCGGAATAGTCCCCGATTCGTTGTCCGAGCCGACCGCACGCTTTATAAGATCTTCCGCTGCCGTCTCCACTTCCTGCTTTTCTTCCTGTTTATCCTTATGTGCACGGAAAATCGCATCCGAATCCACAAACAACAGCGCCAGAACAAACATCACGGCACCCACCGTAATGACTATGTCTGCTATATTGTTACTGAAACACAGATAATCACTGTTGATTATAAAACGGAAATCCATGTAGATCAGATCACGCACTCCGCCAAGAATGCAACGGTCGATCAGATTTCCTGCCGCTCCCGCCATGATCAGCACGAGCGCTGTTTTCAGAAAACGACGCTTTTTGTTCAGCTTAATAATGAATGCCAGCAAAACCACAATGGCCACACTCGTCAAAGCAATGAAAAGCGCCAATGCCCAGGGGGTATCCGATCCGATCCCGAATGACATCCCCTTGTTGATCAATGTGTCGATCCCAAACACTTTCCCAAGCCAATACCTGACCGGCTCATTCACGTCTACCAGCGCAAATGCAGCCGCCTTCGTGCCTTGATCCAGCAAAACTAAAAGTAAAAATACGATTGCGTATACCATAAATTCTTCCTGTTTTTTATTTGAAAGGCTCAATCATCCATAAGTCCGAGATTGCGGCAAAGTTTTTCAAGATCCAATTCGCCCTTCGGATTGATCACGTCGTCCAGGTTGAAGCCCGTCTCCTCTTCGCCCTCCACATACTTTTCGATCACCGCTTTCGGATCAAACGATTCTTGTTCCGGCGCATTTGCGTCTGACACTCCGAATCTTCCGCGCTCTTTCCCGAGCAAGGCCGACAGATTCTCCGCAAAATCGGCGTACTTCTTCGCTTCCGATTCCGGGATTGCCCCTGCCATCTGTCCAGCAAGGCGTTTCCACTTTTCCGCAAACAGACGCAACGTATTCAATTCCGTTTCGGCAGACATACGATACAGGCGCACGATCTCCTCGCCTTTTTCTTCCGCCGCCACAATTGCCTTACCTACTTTTCCTTCCCTGCTTTTCAGCTCCGCCAAGCTCGCGCGAAGGCTTCGATTCTCCGCCGTCAGCCCCTCCAACCGATAGTTCAACTGGCGGATCTTGATCTCATACGCCTCGCGAATCCCCGCGATCAGCTTTTCAGCTTCCTGCTGCGTAATCTTCTTAGCCATGATTCTCCCTTATCTGTGCGATCAGTTTATTTTTTGTATCATATAACTGTTGCGACAAATCGACTTTATAAACATGAGGATTGTCAGGACGCTTATATTCATCCCAAAAACTTTCCTTCTCCCGTTCCGCATAATCGCAGATCGCTGCAAGATCCGGCATCTGCGCGGCAAGTTTCCCGCCGCGGATCACCTGCTCCAACAACGGCCGCAACGTATAATCGGTAAACGTCGTTTTCTTCCATGTATCTTTCGGGTGAAATACCGTCAGCGGCAGACTTTCATCAAATTTTTCCGATCTGAGTGCAATCAGATCCGCTTCCGCCTTGCCCGTTTTATTGTCATAAATCCTGTAAACCTGCTTGAATCCGGGATTCGTGATCTTGTCCGTGTTATCCGAAAGCTTGATCTTGGGTATCTCTTCTCCGCCTTTCGGCGTCAATGCCGATAATTTATACACTCCGCCCAATGCCGGCATGTCTGCACTTGTGATCAGCTTTGTCCCTACACCCCAAAGATCAATGCACGCACCTTGATTCTTTAATGACGTGATAAGGTACTCATCCAGGTCGCCCGACGCGCAGATGATCGCATCGGGGAACCCTGCATCATCCAACATCTTCCGCGCACATTTTGACAGATAAGCAAGATCGCCGCTGTCCAATCGGATCCCCTTCGGCTTATGTCCCTCTTTACGAAGTTCCTTAAAAACCCGTATCGCGCTCGGAACACCGCTGCCCAACGTATCATACGTATCGACAAGCAGCAGACACGCGTCGGGATACATCTTCGCATACGCTCGGAACGCTTCGTATTCGGAAGGAAAATTCATTACCCAACTGTGCGCATGCGTCCCTGCCACCGGAATATTGAACATCTGGCCCGCCAACACATTCGAAGTAGAACGGCAACCGCCGATCACCGACGCACGCGCACCGTAAATTCCGGCGTCCGGGCCTTGCGCACGGCGAAGCCCGAATTCCATTACCGAATCGCCTTTCGCCGCATAGGCAACTTTCGAAGATTTGGAAGCGATCAACGTCTGATGATTTACAATATTCAAAAGCGCTGTTTCCAAAAACTGCGCTTCCAAAACCGGAGCTCTTACCGTTATGATCGGCTCTTCGGGAAATACGACCGTACCCTCCGGCACTGCATACACATCCCCCGTAAAACGAAACGTTTTCAAATATTCCAAAAACTGCTCGTCAAACAGATTCAGCGAACGAAGGTATTCGATGTCCTCTTTTTCAAAGCGGATATTCAAAATATAATCGACAGCCTGTTCCAATCCCGCCGCAACCGAATAGGTGATCACATTATTGCGGCGGTAAAATAAATCAAATACCGCCACATCCCCTTCTTTTCCGTTTTTCAGATAACCGTCCATCATCGTCAGCTGATACAGATCGGTCAATAAAGTCAAATTGCGCGCCTTGCTTTTCATTTCTCGCTTCCGTCCTGCGATTTCTTTTGTTCATCCGTTGCAGCATTTTCTGCCTGCATCGCTCTCTGTGCCGCCGCCAGCTTTTTCTTCTTTTCTTCTTCCATCTTACGGCGCTGTTCTTGCGTATAATACTTCGGCAAAATCGCCAACGGCTCACCGCTGACCGCACCGAACGCTCTTCCGTATTTTTTACGGTTAAAATACAATACCGCAACAAAAAGCAGAATTCCCGCGAGAGCCATTCCCATCGCAAACAACTGCGATACAGCCACCTCGCTTCCGAGAATAAACTGCGAATCGCGGAGCGGTTCCATAATCGAACGCACCAATCCGTACCCGAAGAAATATCCCGCCGTCGCCAGTCCGTGCGGCTTTTTCACAAACTTCCACATCAGCGTGAACAAAAGCGCAAAGATGATCAAATCCAAAATACTTTCATAAAAGAAAAACGCATAATGCCATTCTCCGCGGCTTTCAATAAATACGGAAAGCGGAAACCATTGCAAAGCAGGATCGTTAACCAGCGGCCCGTATACCTCCTGGTTCATAAAATTCCCCCATCTGCCGACCGCCTGCGCTAGAATCACACAAGGCATAAGACAATCCGCAACCCTAAGAAAATTGATTTTATGGATCAGGCAAAACAGCACGACGCCCAACGCCCCACCGCATACGCCGCCTATGATCGACAAACCGCCTTCTCTGAATCTGGAAAACCATTCCGTGATCGAAGTGCCCGGATCCGTAAGGCAATAAAATGTCCGCGCACCGATAATTCCGAGCGGCAGAATACACAAAAGCAGATCGATCACCCAATCCGTCGGCAGATTGCGCCGCTTAAAAAGAATTGCACAGACAATTACCGCAAGGATAATTCCGCACACTATGCACACAGCATAATAATAAATATCAAAGCCAAATATCGAAAATGATCGATCCGGTATAAAGTAATTAGGCTCTTTCATTCTGTTTCTCCGGTTTGCGCCGTTCTTTCCCGAACGCACAAAATTTTGTAGTTATTTTCATTATACCATTTTCCGTCGTATTTGCAAAGCGATTGCGAAAAAAAACGTGCGGAAATATTGTGTGCAACCCGCTCAATTTTAACACCCTTCTTTCACCTGTCAAAACCAAGCTCCGCGCAGGCCTCTTCAATATCTCTGCATGTCTTGCCGATATGTTCGTCCGTATGTGCAAACGAAACAAACATCGCCTCAAATTGCGACGGTGCAACATAATTGCCGCGCTCGAGCATTCTTCCGAAATATTTTGTAAATTTCTGCAGATCGCATTGTTTTACATCCGAAAAACCTGACGGACTTTTTTTTGTAAAAAACGGCGAAAGCAAAGATCCGACACGGTTCACCGCGACCCCTGTCTTGCGATAAGCGTCCTCCAGTTTTTTCGCATTTTGCTCAACTTCTGCATATACGTTATCTTTATTTTTACGCAAAAAACGAAGGGTTGCCAAGCCTGCCGCCGTTGCTATGGGATTCCCTGAAAGCGTGCCTGCCTGGTAAACAGAACCCAGCGGCGCTATGAGCGACATAACATCGCGCCTGCCGCCATATACTGCCAGCGGCATACCGCCGCCAACGATCTTTCCGTATGCCGCAAGATCGGGACGCACGCCGAAAAGCTCCGCCGCACCGCCGAACGCCACGCGAAATCCCGTGATGACCTCATCGAAAATCAAAAGCGCACCGTTTCGATCGCACAATTCGCGCAATCCTTCCAAAAATCCTTTTTTCGGGGGAACAACGCCCATGTTCGCTGCGATCGGCTCGACTATCACACAAGCAATCTCACCCGAATTTGCATGAAACAAGTTTTCTACGCTTTGCAGATCGTTATATTGCGCGACCAACGTATTCTGCGCATATGAGGCAGGCACCCCCGCACTGTCAGGCGCCGCACCTGTAAGACATCCCGAGCCTGCCTTGACCAACAGCCCGTCCGAATGGCCGTGATAGCAGCCTTCAAATTTAATAATTTTATCTCTGCCCGTATAACCGCGCGCGACGCGGATCGCAGACATCGTCGCTTCCGTCCCAGAATTCACAAGACGGAGCATTTCCATGTGCGGACAGGCATTTTGTATTTCTTCCGCAAGCTCCGTTTCCCTGCCCGTGGGAGCGCCGAACGTCAAACCGTTCTCCGCCGCCTCTTTGACCGCTTTCACGACCTCTTCCCGCGCATGTCCCAACAGAAGCGGTCCCCAGCTCATCACATAGTCAATATATTCTTTCCCGTCCGCATCATAAATGCAGTCGCCTTTCCCGCGCACAATAAACCGCGGCGTCATTCCGACCGCGCGAAACGCCCGCACCGGGGAATTGACCCCGCCCGGCATTATTTTTACCGCCTCTTCATACAGTCTTTGATTTTGCGTCATCGTATTTCACCTTCCCGTTCCCAGCGGACATAATCGAGCGCATGGTATGTGATCACAATATCCGCTCCCGCACGGAAAAACGAAGTCAGGATCTCTTTCACAATTCTGCGTTCGTCGATCATTCCTGCCGCCGCAGCCGCTTTTACCATCGAATATTCTCCGCTTACATTGTAAACCGCCAAAGGCAAATCACTTCTTTCCCGCGCCTGCTTCACGATATCGAGATAACATAGCGCAGGTTTGACCATCAATATATCCGCACCTTCCGACTCGTCCGCCGCAAGCTCGCGCATGGCTTCTCTGCCGTTTCTACAATCCACCTGATAGGATTTGCGGTCTCCGCTCTTTGGCGCCGACTCCGCCGCATCGCGGAACGGTCCGTAAAACGCAGAAGCAAATTTTGCGCTGTAGCCCATGATCGGGATATCCGTATACCCTTCCGCATCCAACGTTTTGCGAATCGCTTCCACGACCCCGTCCATCATAGACGAGGGGGCTACCATGTCCGCTCCCGCCCGCACCGCTGCAAGCGCCGCGCCCGCATGCAAAGGCAAAGAAGCGTCATTATCCACATCGTCGCACGCCAACACGCCGCAATGACCGTGCGACGTGTATTCACAAAGGCAAATGTCCGCTATGATCAGAAACCGTTTGCCTGTCTTTTGAAAAAATGACTTGAATTTGCGGATCGCCTGCGCTACCACGCCGTTTTCATCTCTTGCTCCGCTTCCCGTTTCATCTTTCTCTTGCGGGATCCCGAACAACATCACCCCGCCGATCCCCGCTTGCACCACTTGTTCGGCAACCGTATCCAGCATGTCTACACTGTAACGACAAACCCCGGGCATGGACGGTATCTCCTCACAAATCCCTTCCTCATAGCGCACAAATACGGGATAGATCAACCCGCTCTTTTTTATCTGCGTTTCGCTGACCAGCTCACGCAAAAGCATATTCTTTCTCGTTCTTCTCAATCTTTGCATATTTTCTCCTTCACTCTGCCGACGGCTTCTGCCAATGCGTCCGCCGACGCTTCCGCACATACCTCGACTCGATAACCATACCTACGCACGGCTTCCGCCGTCTTTTCTCCGATACAGACAGCCGTGCAATCTGCAGGCAAAATATATTTATCCAATACAGCGCGTGCGCCGTTTGCCGACCCGAACGTTATGATTTTGGCTCGTTTTAAGATACCGGACAACTTTTCCAGCATATCCGCATCGGGAACAGTATCATATAAATCCGTCTGTTCACCGACTTCCTCCAGCATCTTATCCCCTGAGGCACTCCGCAAAAGCAAGACTTCCCTTCGCGGCAACCCGAGTTTTTGCAGCATCTCGCGCAAACATTCACAGGTAAACGTTTTCGGGATATAGTCCGCGCGAAAGCCGTAACGCGCCAGCATATTCGCCGTAAACGTCCCGATCGCCGCAAATTTTTTATCGCCGAAAATGCGAAAATCCACGCCGCGTTCCAAAGCACGATCAAAAAATATTTTGACCCCGTTTGCGGACGTGAAAACAAGACATTTGCGCCCCGACAATGTATTCCACGCCTTTTCAAAATCCGACACAACTACGCGCATACAGGCACAATTTTCCGCATCGATACCTCTTTTTTTCAATATGCCGCAAACTCTTTCCGCATGCATGGAAGTACCCGTTACCGCCACGCAAACTTTTCCCGTTTGCAATATCTCGTCCGTCGGATTTTCAGCCGTCAGATCGAGCGCACAAACTTTCCCGATCACGATCACCTGCGGTGCAGGAAGCATTCGGGCTATAGCAGGCAGATCTTGAAGTAAGCCGCGCTCGGCACGGACAGAAGGACTTCCCGCTTGTGAAATGACGGCACAAGGGGTATCTTTCGGCATTCCGCCGCCTGTAAGCTCCGCGCATATATGCTCGGCCGCCGATTTTCCCATCAAT
>CASEWU010000262.1 GCA_949291725.1 uncultured Bacillota bacterium | reverse complement strand
AGGAAATTTTTATGCGCTCAACGATGCTGTTTTTCAGCGCAGTTACAATCCTTCTGCTGATGATAATGTAGTGGCTGTTTCGGTAAGCATTGACGGTAAAAACGTGGATAAATTTGTCGGCGATGGAGTGATTGTCAGTACGCCGACGGGCTCGACTGCCTACTCATTATCCGCCGGAGGATCGATCTTAACCCCGAATATTGAGGCATTTATTTTGACTCCGGTCTGTGCCCATTCTTTACACAACAGACCGATCGTCTTTGCCGATTCAAGCGCTATGCGAATCGATCTATGTGAGGAAGGGCCCAGTTTATCTTTGTACTGCGACGGAAGATTTGAATGCGTTCTAAAGAATGGTGCTTCAGCCAAAATAGAAAAGGCTGACTTTGATGTAATATTTATAAAACGACCAGACAGCAATTTTTTTGATAAATTACTGTTCAAACTGAATAAATGGAGTAAATGAGAGAGGTTAAAATGCGAAGCGGAAGACAAGCTGCAATTTTGGAAATTATAGCAGGCAAAGAAATTGAAACACAAGAAGAGCTTTGTAATGAGCTGAACAAGCGAAACTATAGCGTAACTCAAGCGACGGTTTCTCGCGATATTAAAGAACTGAGACTGTTCAAGGTCGCCGGCGTTGAAAAAAAATATCGCTATGCGTATATTGATGACGGCAATAATAAGATATCACCGAAAATGCACAATCTTTTCAGAGAATGCGTACTTTCGATCCGACCGGCCATGAACCAGGTTGTGATCAAAACTCTGCGCGGAAACGGCAGCAATGCCGGCATGATCGTTGATAAGTTGAATTTTCAGGAAATTGTCGGGTCGATTGCCGGCGACGATACATTGTTGATTGTTGCGGAAAGTGAAGAGAAAGCAAAAGTAGTCGTAGATAAATTAAACGAGTTTTTAAAATGAGATAAACATGCTGGATAAATTAATTATTAAAAACATAGCATTGATCGAGCATTCAGAAATTGAATTCGGCCGAGGATTAAATGTTTTATCCGGTGAAACAGGGTCGGGTAAATCCGTTATTTTGGACAGCATAAATTTTGTTCTCGGCGCAAAAGCAGATCGTTCCATGATTCGTTACGGGGAAAATGAGTGCAGCGTCAGTGCCGTTTTTCGGCTTGAGAATGCAAGCCCGGTATACGGCATTTTGCGAGATTTGGATATTGATCCGGATGAAGAAGTTGTAATAACCCGTAAATATACATCGGACGGAAGGAACAGCATCAAAGTCAACGGCAGTACAGTCAATGTAACGATGCTTCGCAAAATTACGTCTAATCTGGTCGATGTACACGGACAAAGTGAGCATTTTTATCTGCTGAGTGAAGCGAATCAGCTTGCTTTGATTGATAAAGCAGCAGGGGCCTTACTGCTGCCTGTAAAGGAAAAGCTGAAAGGATTGCTTTCAGAAAACCACAGCATCCGTCATAAGCTTTCTTCGTTGGGCGGAGATGAGGCGTCGCGAGGCCGTAGGATCGACATCTTAAAATTTCAGATCGATGAAATCGAACGTGCCGAGCTCAAGGACGGAGAAGAAGAGGAACTAAAGGCCAAAAGACTTCTCTTCAATAATATGGAAAAGATAATGCATTCCGCTTCGGAGGCATTGCAATATCTTAACGGGGAAGGCGGTGCGACGGATAATTTGAACGGGGCCAAATATGCTTTATCCGAAATTCACTCTCTTAGTCCTGACTATGCTGCGCTCTTCGAACGTTTAGAAAATATTGTATTGGAAGCGGAAGATATTCATGATTCGCTCAGTGCCCTTATCGAGAATCTTTCCTGGAATGAAGAGGAAGCAAATTCGGTAGAAGAACGGCTGGATTTAATTCAGTCATTAAAAAAGAAGTATGGCGATACGGTCGAAAAAATCTATGGTTATCTCGATTCTGTCCGTGAAGAATACGAATTGTTGACGCATTGCGATGAAGAATTTTCGAAATTATCGCTGGAGCTGAATAAAAATCTCACAAAAATCTACGATACGTGCCTGGAACTGACACATTTGCGCAAACTAACTGCTGAAGCGTTTTGCAAGAGGGTTGAGCAGGATCTGAAAACGTTGAACATAAAAAATGCACGTTTTTGTGCAGAGTTTGCTCTTTATTCGAAAGAGGATGCAAAGTCTGCGGGGGCCGATGGGCTGGACAAAATGTCTTTCTTGTTTTCTGCGAATGCAGGCGAACCGCTTAAACCCATGAACAAGGTCATCAGCGGCGGAGAAATGAGCCGACTCATGCTGGCTATAAAGACAAACATGTCCGATGTGAATCAGATTTCTACTTATATTTTCGACGAAATCGATACGGGGATCAGCGGGAATACGGCTCGTGTCGTTGCCGAGAAGTTTGCTGATATAGCCAAGCATACGCAGATCCTTGCTGTGTCACATTTGCCGCAGATCGCTGCCATGGCGGACGAAAACTATTTAATTTCCAAGCATGAAACATCGGACGGCAAAACTGTAACAGATATTTCACCGCTTAGCGAAAAAGGCCGCTTGAATGAAATTATCAGGCTGATTGGTGGAGATACTGCGAGCAGTGCGGCAGTTTCACTTGCTGCCGAATTAATGAAAACCTGTTCGGATTATAAACAATCCATAAAAACAGCCGATTGATAATTTTGATCCTTTTGCGTATTGCAAAGGGATCTTTTTTATATCTTAAGACCATGCTGAATTATACAAAATCAGCGGAAATTAAGTTTAAGCATAAATGTTCAGTTTAAATTTCTGCACAGCTGATAGTCCTTGCATCATTCATTATGCGTATAATATAAACTTTGATGAACGTTTCGCTAAGCACTTGCAAAATGGATAGTTCCATGTTAAAATATTACTTGCTGATAGAAAGTAAACAGGGGAGGCTTATGTATGTTGGAGAAGTACTACGAACACGGAGAATCGATCGGTTTAGAAGCGCCGCGCGCTTACTATGTGCCGTTTGCAAGAGGACAGAAACCCAGTACAAGAAGGGAAGACAGCCACCGTTTTATGTCGCTGAACGGCATTTGGAAAATTCATGAATATGAAAGCGTATTGGAAGCGGATCATTTTTGGGAGAACGATCCGGATTCGGAAATTTCAGTTCCTTCCTGTGTTCAATATGCCGGATTGGATCACTTCCAATATACGAATACCAGATATCCGTTTATGTTTGATCCGCCGCGTGTACCGTCAATCAATCCGGCTTACCACTATACGAAAACATTTACGGCAGATGATCCGATCTCTGTAGGAGATCGCACCTACATTGTTTTTGAGGGCGTAGATTCTTGCTTTTACTTATATGTCAACGGCAGGTTTGTAGGTTTTTCTCAAATAACACACCGTTCCGGTGAGTTTGATATAACCGACTATGTGCATCTCGGTGAAAACCGATTGGACGTTCTCGTTTTGAAATGGTGTTTCGGAAGCTATCTGGAAGATCAGGATAAGTGGCGTTATACCGGTATATTCAGAGATGTCTATCTTCTGTTTCGGCCGCAATATCATATCACCGATTATAAAATCACCACTGCGCTTCAGAACAATACAGCAACAGTAAAATTTGAAAATCTCGGT
>CASEWU010000261.1 GCA_949291725.1 uncultured Bacillota bacterium | reverse complement strand
GGCGCTGTATATATAATATGACAATTTCCGACAAAATGTGCTATCGCATGAAAGGCAGGTCCTATTTTGAGCAGACAAAATTTATACAGAACGGCGGCTTATGTAACCGTCTTTTCCGTAGCGGAAAAAACATTCGGGTTCATTTACCGCATTATACTTTCCCGCACCCTCGGTTCGGAAGGTATGGGGATCTACCAGATCGCCCTTTCCGTATTTGCCGTCCTCGCAACGGCGGCGGCTTCCGGCATCCCGCTGACCGTTTCCAGACTCATTACAAAATACCGCGCCAAAAATAACATTTCGGCACAGCAGTCCGTCGTAACGGCCGCCCTCGTCAGCGCTCTGTGTTTTTCTGTCCCCGTATTCTGCATCCTGTTTTTCGGCCACAACGCTTTCGACTTTCTTTTCTCCGATCCGCGCTGCATGGCAGTCCTGCTCATACTTCTGCCCAGCCTCGTTTTTAATTCAATTTATTCCGTTATACGAGGCGCTCTTTGGGGGAACAAACAATTTATTCCGTACTGCGTCATAGACCTCATCGAAGAATTGGTCATGATCATAGCCGGCGTCGCACTCGTCAGCGCCATGACCGATGTCCTTAACGGCGCAAAACGAGCTGCCGTAGCCATCGTTCTGTCCTACCTCGTATCTTTTTCGCTCTCCGGAATCTGGTACTTCGTAAAAGGCGGAAAATTTAAAAATCCCAAACGGCAATTCAAGCCTTTGCTGTCGTCCGCGCTACCCATCACCGGTATGCGCACATCCAATTCTCTCATCAATTCCGTCATCTCCCTTCTTTTGCCGGCAAGGCTCATCGCCGCTGGTTTCTCAAGCAGTGAAGCCATGAGCGAGATCGGCACGGCCATGGGCATGTGTATGCCTATACTGACCATTCCTGCAACGCTGATCGGTTCACTTGCACTCGTATTGGTTCCGGAACTCGCCGAAAATTTCTACCGCAGCGAACATACGAAAATGCGGCTGAATATCGAACGTGCCCTGAAAATCACCGTCCTGATCGCCTGCCTGCTCATTCCCGTACTGCTGGTTCTCGGCAAGGACATCGGCATTCTCCTCTTTTCCAGCCTGCACGGCGGAGAAATCATACAAAACAGCTGTCTTATGATCCTGCCCATGAGCCTCGGCATGATCTCCACCAGCGTCCTTAATTCCATCGGGTGCGAAAAACACACCTGCCTGTATTTTTTCGCCGGCGCCGCCGCAACCCTGCTATGCATTTGGTTCCTGCCGCAGTTCGTGGGAATCTATGGGCTGCTCATCGGTATGGCATCCAGTTCCGTTATTTCCATGATACTGAACCTGCGGCTCATCCAAAAAAAATGCAAAGAAAAAGTGCGTTTTCTCAAACACACTCTCTGCTCCGCAGCCGCTATCCTTCCCGCTTCCGTTTTCGGATTTCTGCTACATAATGTATTGTCCGCCCTCCTGCCGCATTTGCCTGCGACAATTCTGTGCGGAATAATTTTACTCGGTGCCGAAGGTCTATTTCTCCTCGCGCTGGGACTTGCGCAACCGAAATGGGTAAGACTTCTCGTAAAAAAGGCCTGATTTTCTTATCCTTACAGCTTTGCTCTGACCATTTTCACAAACCGCCTTTACAGGCATTCCGATCTTTTCAACAGCCCCTTTCAGCACTCAATTTTATTGCGCCGCGGTAAAACCGCGGCGCCTTTTTATCATACAAGATCGCGAAAAGTCTTTATCTTCACACTAAATGGCAAAGCGATAAAACATAACGCCACATTGACCAAATATACGATACTCTGAAATCCGATCCTTCCTGCAAAATACACCCAGAAAGCTTTTTTAAAAACGCCGTCCCAAATAAACAGGTACACATAGTAATAATTTATGATCGAATTGATAACGCAGGTTATCAGCAGAAAACATACCGCAAAAGAAATCGCCGCTTTTCCGTACAGCCAGCCCGTTCCCTCCTTGCGGATCCCGTTCATGATCAGCCCGGAGAAAAAACCGAAAAGCCCGATCGTAACCCCGAAAAACCAGTACACCATCACCGGCTTGATCAGAAATCCGATCAGATCCCCCAAAAAGCCGACAATAAAGCCCGGCAGCGGACCCAACAAAAACCCTGCGAAAAAGCAAACAAAATACGAAAACGTAATTTTGTTCGTTCCGCCCACGTCAATTTCTATGACAGAATTGACGGCTACGCTCAGCGCAACAAAAATCGCCAGAAAGGAGATCTGCTTCGCCAAAGACATGGATCTGAAAACTTTTGTGAACATAGAAAAAAACCTCCCGTAATCTGAGAGGTCCGATGAAAAACAGTGCGCCCCCGTAAGCGGGCGGCTATCCTTGCAACGGACGCGCCTCGGCACCGCAGGGATTTTCCCTTTCGTTTGCGAACAACGTCCCGTTTCGCAACACTTAACGCGCCTTGGCTACTCTGCATTAATTGTGTGCCATTATACACTTTTTATCTTGTTCTGGCAAGCATATAAAACACAGTTTTTAAAAATTTTTTATTTTTTATACCATTTCGCAACAAGTGATACTCGCTTTATTTTCATGCTAAAATACATGCCGTTTCCGCGCGCCGCAAAAGAATATTTCTTTTACGGCGCGACATACTAACAGCATGGGACTGATATTTTTACGCACAGCCATCATCTTTATCGCATTGCTGGCAGTGATGCGGCTCATGGGCAAGCGACAGATCGGCGAAATGCAGCCGTTTGAACTGGTCATCACACTCCTGATCGCGGAACTTGCCTGCATTCCTATGGCCGATACCTCCATTCCTCTGCTTTACGGGATCGTATCCATTGTAACGATCTTTTTACTGCATCAGCTTTTGCTTCTGATCGACTTGCATATAAAGCCTTTTAAAACTTTGGTCGGCGGGAAACCGTCCATTGTCATTAATAAAGACGGAGTCGACATTTCTCAACTGAAAAAAAACCATCTCGATCTTTCCGACTTGATCGAATCCATGCGGACCGCAGGATTCTTTTCACTCGACGAAGCGGCGTATGCGCTGTACGAAGCCAACGGGCAATTCACCGCCATGCCGCGCGAAAACAGCCCGAAAGAAAACAAAGAATCTTTGCCCGTTCTTATTGTCGACGACGGTAAATACGTGAAACACAACTTAACCCTCACCAAAACAGGACAACCCTATTTCGACGCGCTCCTGAAAGAACAAAACATTCCGAGCGTAAAAAAAGTATTTGTGCTTACCCTCGACGGAACAGGGAAAATTTATCTGCAATGCAAGGGCGAAAGATTCCGTACATTCCGCGTACGCTTACCGGAGGGAAGTACATGGTAAAAACACTGCTCTCGATTCTCATTTCCGCGGCACTGCTCTTATCCGCCGCTATCTTCGAACACTTTTTCGTATCGTCTCAATTTGAAAAATTTTCAGCAGCAGTCTGTGCTCTGGAAGATAAAGTTCGCGGCCAAAATGCCACCACTGCCGATACTGATATAGTCAAAACTCTTTGGGACAGCGAAAAAAAATTATTGCATATCGTTATACCTCACGGCGACATCGCCTATATCGATTATTGGCTGGGCGAAGCCGCCGGATGTATCGAAACAGGCGATTTTGACGACGCCTTATCCAAGATAGAAGTACTCGTCGTCATTTGCGAACAAATACCGCAGCAATACTCTGTGTCTCTTGAAAACATCTTCTGATCGTCAAGCATTTTAACCTATTATTAGCATTTTATGTCTGACATAGTACTTTAAATATTTTATTTTTATTAAAAAACAAGCCGCGGAATAACCGCGGCCTGTTTTTTTATTTAATAAAAATATTTACAGAACAACCAGTTAAACGTACCCAAAAAGTTACAATAACTTCTTCAAAAAGCGACCCGTATAACTTTCATCGCAGGCGGCAACCTCTTCCGGCGTTCCCGTAACAACAATTTCACCGCCGCCGTCTCCACCTTCTTTTCCGAGGTCGATGATCCAGTCCGCAACCTTAATGACATCCAAATTATGTTCAATCACAATAACCGTATTCCCGGAACTGCGCAGCGACTGAAGGATTTTAATCAGCTTGTCCACGTCATAACTGTGAAGACCTGTCGTAGGTTCATCAAGGATATAGCAGGTCTTTCCCGTCGCTCGCTTTGATAATTCCGTTGCAAGTTTTACGCGCTGCGCCTCCCCTCCCGAAAGAGTGGTAGCACTCTGACCCAGCTTAATATAACCGAGCCCGACATCATTGATCGTCTTTAATTTATTGTAAATACTCGGCACCGAAGCAAAAAATTCACAGGACTCCTCAATCGTCATATCCAATACTTCGGCTATATTTTTACCCTTGTAGCGAACTTCCAGCGTTTCACGGTTGTATCGCTTTCCTCCGCACACTTCACAAGGCACATAAATATCCGGCAAAAAATGCATTTCAATTTTTTTAATGCCGTCGCCGCAGCAGTTCTCACAACGTCCGCCCGAAACATTGAACGAAAATCTTCCCGCTTTATAGCCGCGTTCACGCGCGTCAGGCGTTGCGGCAAAAAGCTCACGGATCATCGTAAATACGCCGGTATAAGTTGCAGGGTTGCTCCGCGGCGTTCTGCCGATCGGCGATTGATCGATCGCAATGACTTTATCAAAATATTCCAGTCCCTTACAACCGTCGCTCTTGCCCGTTACCATATGGGCACCGTTCAGTTCGTTCGCCATAAAAGGATATATGATCTCATTGACCAAAGAACTTTTTCCGGAACCGGAAACGCCCGTAACCGCCGTAATCAACCCGACAGGAATTTTAACATCGATATTTTTCAGATTATTCTGTTTGCACCCGAATACCTCGAAATACCTTCCGTCCGGCTTCTGCCGTACGGGCGGAACCTCGATTTTTCTCCTGCCAGCCAGATAATCCCCCGTGATCGAGCGCGGGGAATTCATGATATCCTGTACCGTTCCGCACGCCACGACCTCCCCGCCGTGCACGCCCGCCTTCGGCCCGATATCCACGATATAATCGGCCGCGCGCATCGTATCTTCGTCATGCTCCACAACGATCAGCGTATTTCCCAAATCCCGCAGCCGCAAAAGCGTATTCAACAGTTTTTCGTTATCGCGCTGATGCAGACCTATGCTCGGCTCATCCAGAATATACAAAACGCCCGTCAGCCCGCTGCCGATCTGCGACGCAAGGCGTATCCTCTGCGACTCTCCTCCCGACAACGTACCTGCGCTTCTGGATAAGTTCAGATAGGCAAGCCCCACGTTTCTTAAAAAATTCAGACGCGCTTTAATCTCTTTCAAAATCACATCCGCGATCCTGTGCTCCGTTTCGCTCAGCTGCAAGTTTTCGCAGAAATTGTACAGATCGGTAATGGAGAGATCGCAAAGTTCCGCTATGTTTTTTCCGCCTACATACACGCTCAGCGCTTCTTTCTTCAGTCGCTTCCCTCCGCAAACCGGACAAGGAAGATCGGTAATATATTTCTCAAGCTCAGCCTTGACCCCTTCGCTTTCCGTATTGCGATATCTGCGCGAAAGTGTATTGACAAACCCTTCCCATGTAATCTGATAGGTACCGTGGAAATTGTAGGAATCATATTTCATCGGTATTTTTTCACTGCCTGCCCCATACATGATGATATCGTACTGCTCTTTCGGAAGATCTTTGACAGGCACATCCATGTCAATACCGAAATGTTTTGCAACCGCTTCGACATACATATTGTTCGTCTGCTTACTTTCCAGAAACCAACCGCCGACCGAAATTGCCCCTTCCCGCAATGTCTTTGTCTTATCCGGACAGATCAGTGCTTCATCAATAATCTGCTTGAAGCCCAATCCGGAACATTCCGGACAAGCCCCATAAGGCGTATTAAATGAAAACAAACGCGGTTCGATCTCTTCAATACTGATCCCGCAATCGGGACAAGCATATTTCGTCGAAAACAATTCTTCATTGCCGTTACAATCGATCACGACAAGCCCGTCCGCCAGCCGCAAAGCGTTTTCCAGACTGTCGGTCAAACGTTTCTGAATGCCGTCTTTTACCACAAGCCTGTCGATAACTACGCTGATCGTGTGCTTGATATTTTTGTCCAGGCGGATATCTTCCTGTAAATCGTACACAATTCCGTCGATCTTGACCCTGCCGTAGCCGCTCTTCCGGTACGATTCAAGATTCTTTGTGTATTCTCCCTTTCTGCCGCGTACGACCGGAGCATTGACATGTATTTTACTTCCTTCCGGCATCGCCATGACTTTATCCGCTATTTCATCTACCGTCTGACGTCGTATCTCCCTGCCGCATTTCGGACAGTGCGGAATGCCCACTCTCGCAAACAAAAGGCGCAGGTAATCATAGATTTCCGTTACCGTGCCGACCGTCGAACGCGGATTGTGCGACGTCGTTTTCTGATCGATCGAAATTGCAGGCGAAAGCCCGTCGATCGATTCCACGTCCGGCTTTTCCATTTGACCCAAAAACTGCCGCGCATACGACGACAGGCTTTCCACATACCGACGCTGCCCTTCCGCAAATATCGTATCGAATGCCAGCGTCGATTTTCCGCTTCCCGATAACCCCGTGAATACCGTCAGCGTATCGCGCGGGATATGAACGTCTATATTTTTTAAGTTGTTCTCCTTTGCACCTTTTACAAAGATTTCGTCTTTCATGTTTCGCCTCATTTCCGCAAGCGCTTTTTCAGCTGGTTGATCGTATCCCGTATTTCGATCGCCTTTTCAAAATCCAACTGATTTGACGCCACTTTCATCAGCGCCTTCAGCTTCTCGATCTCCGCCGGAATATCCTCTTTGCGGATTTTATCCGCCCCCGCCGTCTGCTGTTTCTTGGTTATGTTCAGTGTACTCTTTACTTCTTTTATGATCGTTTTCGGCACGATCCCGTGTTCTTCATTGTATTTCTTCTGAACTTGCCTGCGGCGGTTCGTTTCATCGATCGCACGCCGCATGCTCCCCGTGATCGTATCCGCATACATGATCACGCGACCTTCCGCATTTCGCGCGGCACGGCCGATCGTCTGGATCAACGCCGTATCGCTCCGCAAAAAGCCTTCTTTGTCCGCATCCAGAATTGCAACCAGCCTGACCTCCGGCATATCCAAACCTTCTCGCAAAAGGTTGATCCCGCAAAGCACGTCAAATTCTCCGCTGCGCAATCCGTTGACTATATCGATCCTCTCCAACGTATCGATATCACTGTGCATATAACGCACCTTGATCCCGTTTTCCTTCAGATAATCGGTCAGATTCTCCGCCATGCGCTTTGTTAAAGTCGTGATCAGTACCCTGCCTTCTGCCTCCGTTACTTTGCGGATCTCCCCGAGAAGATCGTCGATCTGCCCTTTTACAGGCCGCACTTCAATTTCAGGATCAAGCAATCCCGTCGGCCGAATGATCTGTTCCACTACCTGCCCCGCCTCACTCAGCTCATACTCTGCAGGCGTCGCCGACACGCAGATCATCTGCGGTACCCTTGCATCAAACTCTTCAAACGTCAACGGCCTGTTGTCGTACGCCGAACGCATGCGGAATCCGTAATTCACAAGATTCGTCTTTCTCGAAAGGTCTCCGCGGTACATCGCTCGGATCTGCGGAATCGTCATATGACTTTCATCGATAAAAACAAGAAAATTGTCAGGGAAATAATCCAAAAGCGTGAAAGAAGGTTCCCCGGGCTTTCTTCCGTCAAAATAGCGGCTGTAATTTTCCACCCCGCTGCAATACCCGACTTCCCGCATCATCTCAATATCATAACGCGTACGCTGTTCCAGACGCTGTGCTTCCAGCAGCTTCCCGTCATCCCGAAACGCCTTTACCTCGTCTTCAAGATCACGCTCGATCGCCGCAAGCGCCGCCGTCATCTTTGCACTTCCCACCGCATAATGACTGGCAGGAAAAATACAAATATGTTTCAGCTCCGCCGTAACTTTACCCGTTACAACTTCTTCTTCACACAGCCTGTCGATCTCATCTCCGAAAAACTCCACGCGGATCGCAATTTCCGAATTCCCCGCAGGAAATATCTCCACAATGTCTCCGCGCACACGAAAGGAGGAACGCGTAAAATCCACATCCTTCCGCTCATATTGCAATTCAACCAGACGACGCAGCAAATCATCCCGCGAAAGCGTATCGCCCGGCCGCAAAGATATCGCCAGATCGAAATATTCTTCCGGCGCCCCCAACCCGTAAATACACGATACCGACGCAACAACAAGCGTATCCGAACGTTCTCCGAGACTCGCCGTCGCACTGTTCCGCAACTTATCGATCTCATCGTTGACCGACATGTCTTTTTCTATATAAGTATCCGTGCTCGGGATGTAACTTTCCGGCTGATAATAATCATAGTAGCTGACAAAATACTCCACGCGGTTGTGCGGAAAAAATTCACGGAATTCGTTGCACAACTGTGCCGCCAGCGTCTTATTGTGGGCGATCACCAACGTCGGACGGTTAACGTTTTTGATCACATTCGCCATCGTAAACGTTTTGCCGCTCCCCGTAACTCCCATCAGCACCTGCGTCCGTATTCCGTCCAATACTCCTTCCGTCAGTTTTTCGATCGCCTGCGGCTGGTCTCCCGTAGGTTTGTATGTCGATACCAATTCAAAATCCGCCATTTTTTCTCCCGTGCCCTCCCGCGGCTCTCAACGCGCCGCGGACTTCCGATTACTCCTTCTGAAAAGTTCAGAATAATCACAAACAAACGTTTAAAATATTATACACGAATTCCTTTTTCAAGTCAAGCATTCCGCTTTACCGCATAAAAATTGCAACGCCCGAAAGCATTGCATTTTCAAAAAAATATACTCGGCAATCACACCCGTAAGCACGAACGGATCCGCAGCCGATCAGGTAAAAATAATTTTCAGCAATAGTCCGACCACAAACGTGATCACCGCTCCGGCAACCGATAAACCGATCTTGAACGCAACGCTGCGCCGCACCTGCAGGGCGGTACGCTTGTACGCCATCCCGTTCGGATGAAGGGTGATCACATACATCTTTTCCCCCTTCCGATCCGATTCGATCAGATCAAAATAATCATCCAGTTCCAGCGACCGCAAAATTTTTTCCACTCGCTCCGGTGTATACTTGCGCTTGACAGGAAGGATGCTCATGATCTCCATCGGACTCACAAGACAACTGTCTTTCCCGTCACACATATCGTACACCGCGCGCATCACTTCGTTCTCTTCTTTGTTTAACATTTCCCGTTCCTTCGGTGCAATCCGCCCCTTCCGCGGTTTTTTCGCCTACAAAACCAATAAAAACAAAAGCCCGGCCAGACATCCGCCCACAAAAGCTCCCGCCAACGCACCAAAAAACGTCAGAAGCATCTGATTTCGAAACGTGCGCTTACCGCGGTACCGCTCCGCTCCCGCCGTTTCGTCGTACGTCCTGCCTTTCGGCAAAGAACAGACACAATACGTGCCTTTCTCCGAATAGCGTATGTCGATATATCCGCGCTCCGATAAATATCGCATTGCATTCGCAAGCCCTGCGGAATCTGTCTTCAGCCGCGGCGGGATATCCGCCATGATCTCGTCTTCTTCCAGTACCTTATACGTCCCGTCCGTTTCCGAATTGACCGCTGCCAGCACCGATGCCGTAAGTTTATCCAGCATTTCATCACCGATTTTACGATGTCTTTACCACCGTACTTTTTTATGTCTCATTTTTCTTTATATTATACCATCCGCCTCGCAGTTTTGCAAATAATCGAGCAATTTTTTCAACAAAATTCAAAATATACTTTATTATTTATCTGCTTTATGCTACAATATAGATTGATATTCAGGTTACTCGCCTGTACGGAGGCACTTTGCAATGAATCTTTTGAGCCGTTTTTCCAACGCAGCACACTTTCGCGATTACAACGATTTCTACAATCATTTTCAATTAAAAGTTCCGGCAAACTTTAATTTTGCTTACGACGTCGTGGATGAATACGCCCGTCTGGAACCGGAAAAGCGTGCGCTCGTATGGTGCGACGATTATGGCGGCGAACGCATTTTCAGTTTTTCCGACATAAAACGTCTTTCCGATAAGGCAGCCAACTTCTTTCTCTCGCTCGGAATAAACCGCGGCGATACCGTTCTCGTCATCCTGCAACGGCGCTACGAATATTGGACCGTTCTCATGGCTCTTGCAAAAATCGGAGCCATCGCTATTCCGGCGACCCATATGCTCATGGAAAAAGACCTCGTTTATCGCATGGAAAAGGCCGATGTTAAAGCCGTGATCTGCGTCAACGAGGATGAGCTCTGTGAAAACGTCTGCAAAGCGGCCAAAAAAGTTTCATCTGTAAAATACCTCATCTGCTGTCAACCGTGCGAAGGTTTCATCGATTTTGCCGCCGAAACAGAAAAACAGAGCGATTTATTGGAAACCGAATACGCCTCCCAACGCCGTGCCGACGATATCGTCCTGCTGTATTTTACTTCAGGCACGACCGGCCTTCCCAAAATGGTAACGCTCAGCGAACGCTATTCGCTCGGCCATATCATTACTGCGCGCTATTGGCTGAACTGCATCGACGACGGTCTGCATTTTACCCTTGCCGAAACCGGTTGGGCGAAAGCCAGTTGGGGTAAACTCTTCGGACAATGGCTCTGCGGCTCAGCAATCTTTGTATACGATTTCCACGGAAAATTCGATCCGGAAGATCTGCTCAATTACATTACCAAATATAAAATCACTACATTCTGCGCTCCGCCGACCGTCTATCGCTTCATGATCAAAACAGACCTTAGTAAATATGACCTCTCATCCATCAAATACATGATGACCGCCGGCGAAGCTCTTAACCCCGAAATTTACAGACAAATCCGTCTGAAAACCGGGCACCCCATTTACGAAGGATTCGGTCAGACAGAAACTACGATCGTCTGCGCTACTTTCTCCGAATTTATGGAGATCCGCCCGGGATCTATGGGAAAACCTTCCCCTCTCTATTACGTCCAGCTTCTGGATAATGAGGGCAACCCCGTCGAACAGGGGGAAACAGGCGAAATCTGCATCCGCCTGCGCGAGCCGCAGGAAGGTATCTTTGCCGGATATTACCAGGACCCCGAATTGACGGGAACTGTCATTTATGACGGGTACTATCATCTCGGCGATCTCGCTTACTGCGACAGCGACGGGTATTATTGGTTTGTCGGACGAAAAGACGATATCATCAAAAGTTCCGGCTACCGCATCGGGCCTTTCGAAGTGGAAAGCGCCCTCATGGAACACCCGGCCGTGTTGGAATGCGCCATTACAGGAGTCCCCGACCCCGAAGGAATCCGAGGTCAGCTCGTCAAAGCCACCGTTGTCCTTGCCAAAGGATTTGACCCCAGCGATGATCTTGCCAAAGAATTACAAAATTACGTCAAAAAGACAACCGCCCCTTATAAATATCCGCGTGTGATTG
>CASEWU010000260.1 GCA_949291725.1 uncultured Bacillota bacterium | reverse complement strand
CCTGCAAATACATCGCTGCCGCGTTCTTTTTCAGAACTTTATACCGCCCCAGCAAAAAGCCGATCCCCGCGGAATCCATAAACTTTACCCCGGACAGGTCAAACACCGCCCGCGTACAGCCCGCATGCGCTTCCAGAAGTTTATCCGTCCTCTCCCGCACACCGCGCGCCGTGTATTCGTCCAATTCGCCGTTCAAATATATGTAAAGCGTGTCGCCCGATGTCCTGCTCTCCACCGTCATCTGAGACCTCCTTCCCGTCCGGATACGGAAAGCTCTCTGCCCGCCGCAGCCGTACTTTTGTTTTTTCGCTGCTATAACAAGATACCACTTTCCCGAGCGGGAAAGATAGATTATCCTGTAAAAAGAAGTTAGCTTTTGTCGAAAAATTTTCCTCGCAAATTTATGCAAATGGAGCAAAAAACAGTTGACATTTCCGCGCAGATATTATAAAATAATCAAGCGTTGTGTTTGAGACAACCTTTCGCAAACGGGGGCCTTTAGCTCAGTTGGTTAGAGCGGTCGGCTCATAACCGATTGGTCCGCGGTTCGAGTCCGTGAAGGCCCACCAATCCCCGTATACGGCCCGGTAGTTCAGTTGGTTAGAACGCCAGCCTGTCACGCTGGAGGTCGACGGTTCGAGACCGTTCCGGGTCGCCACCTTTTCAAGGAAGCCTGTTTGATAGCATATGTGGGCTGTTGAGCAGGCTTTTAAATGCCTCGGTAGCTCAGTCGGTAGAGCAAGGGACTGAAAATCCCTGTGTCGGTGGTTCGATTCCGCCCCGAGGCACCAACCATGCTGGTGTAGCTCAACTGGCAGAGCAGCTGATTTGTAATCAGCAGGTTGTGGGTTCGATTCCAATCACCAGCTCCAAAGCAAAAACGGGTAACTCAATACCCTATATACATGGGAAGATTCCAGAGCGGCCAAATGGATCAGACTGTAAATCTGACGTCACTGACTTCGGTAGTTCGAATCTACCTCTTCCCACCAGTAGAAACCTAAATCGAACTACTTCGGTTTAGGTTTTTTACTTTTCAACGATTCCCCTATCACGATGCAAAAAGGCAACCTGTAAAGGCTGCCTTTTTACGTTGTATAAAGTTTATCGACATATCAAAGAGCGCCAAAACATGTAAAGTACCTTTGCCGAATGCTTGCTTTTCTATGATTGATCGTCCCTCTGCCGATGTTAAGCTCGGCGCAGACTTCCGACTGACGCATCCCGTTCATGTAGCAGGTCAGAATGGCAAGTTCCAATTCGGTAATCTGCAATGCTTCCAGAAGTACATCATATTTGCTGTAATCGGTCTGCTCATGTTCAAAGCAGTTTACGGGATCCATGGGAAGCGCCTTATAGCTTGTAAAATCAATATACGATGTTTTCTCCATCTTCCTGCGGTAACGCATCAATTCATTGTCTACTTCCCGATAACAGGCAAGTTTGATCGTTATCTCTTTTCCTCTGCGGTCTTTGCCATAAATATCGGAAACCTTTCTGCCTATGAATTGATACAGAAAGCAGATCGCTGTCTGCGCTACGTCATAACCGTCCGATACGATATAATCGACCTCACCCATATGGTGCAGGTCTTTGATCAGACCGATATAATACTTATCCGCAATCTTCCAATCGTACTTCTTTAAGGTACGAAGAGTCTGCAATGCGATCATCTCGCCCATGAGTTTGACATTATTTTTTGAGATAGGCTCCTCAAACAATTCACCTTCGTTGCGATATTTTCCTTTTGAGAACTTCGTTACCAACATTTCCATTTTTACATCCTCCGAATTGTTTTGCCTTTTTCGGGCAAGAGGCGAAGGAGCATAGGACGGTAAATGTCGGTATATTCAAAATAAAGTTTGCGGAAGTCAACGGAACAAAGAAAAATCGTTGCGTTTTAGACGCGCAAATACTTCATAGAACAGAGAAATAGCCGAGCAAGGAATTTCCTTGCTCGGCTATTAAAATCTTTCTATGGGTGTTTTCAGCAACGATTTTGCGGCCGTTGACTTCCGCGAGAACCTATGCTACCATCGCCACCCGAAAAAGCAATTTCGGAGGATCAAACCAACATTTCAACCGTAATTGTAAATTTACGAAGCTCTCTTCTTTGGCGTACCTTGAACGAAAAGTGTAATTCATTCCGAAAAAAAGAAAAGCCCCGACCGTCGTCGGGGCTCGTCTGTATAGGACTATTGTAGTAAATTTCGATTTTATCGTCGTATAAGACAATTTCTTTTATGAGATACGTTATCAGCATTTTCGGCTCTAAACGCAGTGCCTGCTCGTAATATTCACGTATTTCACTCTCGGATAACTTTGTCGCCGTATTACTTTTTTCGATTAGTATCTGCCGCTCCAGTAACGCCTGCTTTTCCTCATACTCCTTTAATCGCTTTGTCGTTGTATTGGTAACCACACCTTTTTCAATGGCAGACATAATATTTTCGATCGCCATATCCGTCTGCCTCTTTTCTTTTTGCAGGATAGCAAGCGTTGTATTTGCACGCGCCCTGCGATCTTGTTCCGCCATGATTCCGGCAACAATCGTGTCTTTTACACCATCGTCCCGCAATGCCTGTACGATATTGTCAATTACGATACTCTCCAACAAATCTTTGCGGATCGCTGTTTTCTTGCAACCACTGCCATGCTTTCTTCCCCAGCACTTGTAATAATACTTGCGTTCGCCATTATGCGCCGTACCGCATTCTGCATTGACAGACTGCCCGCAATAACCGCATTTGATCTTATGCCGAAGAAGGTATATCGTTTCCGTGCTTAACTTACCATACCGGTTAGATTCAATTTTCTTTCTTACCTTTTCATAAATTTCTTTGGGAATAATGGGCGGATAAATATTGGTAAAAGCTTCTCCGTTGTAATGGTAAACTCCCGAATAGCGTTCATTTTTGAGAAGTTTATAAACGGTTGCGCGACAAAACGGTTTACTGTAATACAGAATTCCCCTGCTCGTAAGTGAAGCTATGATATCGCGCACAAACACACCTGCGGCATATTGCGAAAAAATGTACCGTACTATTTCCGCCCGTTCCTCGTCAATAACCGCTTTTTTATTGACATTTTTATATCCGTACGAAACACGCCCGCCTGTCAAATTCCCCTTTCGTCGGCTCTCATTATTTCCGCGGCGTATCTTTTGCGAAAGTTCTGCGCTATAGTATTCCGCATACCCCTCAAGCATACTTTCAAAGATAATGCCCTCCGGTGTATCCGGAATGAACTCTGTTGCGGAGATTACTTTTGTCCCGTTATCTTTAAGTTGTTTTTTGTGCATTGCCATTTCATACTTATTGCGCGAAAAACGGTCCAATTTATAGACGATTACATACGTCCATTCTTTTCGATTGCTGTCCTTAATCATACGCTGAAAATCAGGACGGTTATCGTTCGTGCCCGTCATAGCACGGTCGATATAAGTATCCAGAATCAAAATATCATTTTTTTGCGCATATTCTTCACAGACACGAAGCTGACCTTCAATAGACTGCTCTGTCTGACTGTCAGAAGAATACCTCGCATAGATGACTGCTGTTTTTATTACTTTTTTACCCTGCATATTGCTCCTCCTTTTTCTTTGATTTTTCGTCTTTCGGCGGAGACCAAACAAACGGAAACGCATAGTCTTTCCCTTTTCTGTTTTCCCTGTTTCTTTCCGTCAAGGGTTGCCGAAGGCAATGCACTTTACCCTTGACGAAAAGGGCGTTTCCGTTTACACTCTCCGCCCGAAAGACAAATGATTTTAATTTGCCTTCGGCATTTTTTCAATCACTTCGGGACTCACTTTGCCCATGATCTCACCGTCTACCATACAGGTAAAGTCTCGGGCAAGTATGTACTTGAAGCCGTGTTCCTCATCCCCCATCTTGCAAAGGATGTCGCTATCCAGAACGTCGGACACAATATACGTTTTCAGACCCCGAGAATAAACTACTTTTTCATCGTTCTTGCTGATGTATTTGAGCATATACTTGATACTGTCGCCGACCTCAAAAGCATTGCTGACTTTTGAAAAGTCGCTTCTGCCGAACCTCTCATTGAAAAAGCTGTTCTGTATGCTCTTTTCGCGTTTGTGCCGCTTGGTACTGTAATCTTCATGCTCTTCCAATTCGCCCGGCATTTCGCCCTCCGGGATATAGGTGAGTGCGTGGAAATGTAACCGCTGCCCCAATTCGCCGCGTTCCCATGCCCCCATATACCGCTAGCCTCTCCGTGAAGAGAGATGATAAAGCGTATTCATGAGCGACTGTCGGAAAGTTTCCTCCGTGTGCTTTTCAGAATCATACGTATACGTGCAAAAATAGTTCCATTGGTTTGTGTAGCCACGACGTATCATGCGCTTGTACCGTTCCCATCGGTTACGGCTTAGCCTGTTAAAATGTTCTTCCACAAATTGCTCCGCCTTCTCCTTATCCTTGAACATGGGCATAAATTCCTGCAACAGCTTTGCTTTGCGGTTTGTTCTCTTGCCCTTGGATTTTGTGAACGCCGTTTCAAATTGCTGGAGCTCCTCGCTCCTTTCTCGTTTCTTTCGTTGCCGCCTCGGTTTGTAAGGCTTCTCCGTATGAGGTATGGCGATCCAGTTACTGCCGTCGTTGTAGATCTTTGCCGCAAGAAGGTTCATCTGTCACCTCCCTGCGCAAACTCGATCATGCGCTGTAACAGCGTGGAAAACAGCAGTTCCTTCTCAGATACAAGCAAAGAAGAAATATCCCCCTTCCCTATTGCTGTTACAATAAAATCTTGAATCTTGTTTTCCTGCAAATTTTTGTCCTCCGAAGAAAAAATTTGCACGAAAAAAAGGGCATAGCACAAACGAGAGAAATTAGTGAGGTTCTTTCTTTTATGTTATGCCCTTGAAGATAACGACCCCGCCCCGACTCTTCCGCTCGGGGTAACGGCGCGGCTTTTTTCTGCCCGCTACAATCTCAATGGTATCGCTTCACGGATTCCCTATTCTTATCTTGCTTACTCAATCAAATCATAAATCAGCTCTCTTATTCAGTTGCAGTGCCCCTTTTCAGGTGCGTACGGATATTATACACCTTACAAAATAAAAAGTCAAACATATGTTCGTATTTTTTATAAAAAATTAAAAAATTTTTCGGGGGTTATCCACAAACCGAAGGGAAAGGAGCGGGATAACAGACAAAAAGACGCCGCAACTTTGCAACAATAGCCCGCCCGCCGCGCTGAAAAAGGCGATCCGCAAGCGGGTCAGCGCGGATGCCTTTTTCGCGGCGGGCTTTGCTTAGTGGCATGTTTTTCTTGTTTCGTCCGTTTGGAACGGATGCTTTTCCTCACCGCATGAATTCTTTTGTTTTAGTTGGTTTTAGGCGTGAGCTTGTCTGCGGCGGCGCGTAGCGCCGCCGCACTCGTCTATGACAAGCTCACGCCTAACTGCCAACCGATTGTTTTTTAATATGAATTATAAGTACAAACTTAACTTTTTATTGTTTCTTGTTTATCTTATTTATCTTAATGATCGTGTACTGAAATTGAAGTTTTTTGTTTTTGGCAAGCTCGTACGGATTCCAAGTAATTTGATATTGTCCTTCCAAATGCAAAGGCTTATCGCGCCCTTTGGTTGTGCCGGGTTTTGTCTCCCCGACCCAATGAATATCCCCTGTAATTTCTCTTCCTTTATGTATGCGAAACAGCTTGTCAACACAATCTCTCTTGCTTGGTTCCCAATACATAGAGTCGTTTGTCAGAAAAATTGCATATCCCGTACCGACGGTATATTTTTTACAACCGCAAAAACCTTCCAAACGTTCAATATCCTTCAAAAAATCATATCTGCCCTGGTCTTGCGCGCCATGATTTTTCAATACAATGTCAACGTCACCGAACTTACCGCTGAATCCCTTTGTCTTGTATTTTAACTCGATCGGGATCAGCGTTTCCCCATCTTGCACGACGATATCAACGCAAACAGAATTACTTTTGTGAAAACAGAAAATGGTTATGAATTTTTCGGCGTCTATAAAATAATACAAAATGGAACCACTCGCGTTTACCAAAGAATAAGCGATATCTACCCTATGAATTAGAATCACAAAAATTCGATTTACGTTTCTCTCTCCACCACAAAAAGGCGATACCCCTATCGGGTATCGCCTTTTTGTGTTATGGAAAAATGAGAACTACACGCGACTAAAAAAGTTGATTCAATCGAGAGAGCACTACATATGCAGTGCTCTCTCGATTTTTTCTGGTTTTATCATTGCAAATTACCAGGAAAAAACCATTACTTGAAAATCATTTCTGCCTCATCTGCTTCCTTTCGGCAGGGAACAGAAGACTGTGCACCTTTTTTTGTGACAGACAGGGATGCCGCTCTTAAAGCGAATCGGACAGACTCTGTCATTTCCGCGCCCTCCGCGAGTCGCACCGACAAAGCTCCGCAAAAAGTATCCCCCGCCGCCGTTGTGTCCACAACCTGTACCTTCGGGCAGGGAAAATATCTCCCCTCTCCCCCATGCGGCAGAAAATAACAGCCCTTACCGCCCAATGTAACAATCACATCTGCTCCATATTCGGAAAGAAGTTCTGTCCCCCTCTCCACGTCTCGTTCCCCGCTCAGAATTTCAAGCTCCGTTTCGTTGGGCAAAACCAAATCGCACATCCCGCAAAGCTCTTTCAGTTCTGTTTTGGCGGGAGCCGGGTTGAAAAGAATTTTCATCCCCTTCCTGCGCGCATACAAAAAAACGCCGTGCAGAGTTTCGGTCGGAATTTCCGCCTGCGCCAAAAGAAGATCTCCTGTCTCTGCGTTCCTTAAAAAGTTTTCCGCATCCTGTACAGTCACTTCGCCGTTTGCACCCGCATCCAGCAGAATGCGGTTATTCCCGTTTGAAACCAGAACGACGGCAATGCCCGTATTCGTATTTTTGCATACACGTACCCCTGAAATATCGACGAAAGCGCGTTTCAGATTTTCCGTGAGAGAGGAACCGAACACATCGTCCCCGACACATCCGCAAAAAAAGGTTTTTCCGCCGAGACGCGCCGCGGCATATGCCTGATTGGCCCCTTTCCCGCCGGGATTGGTAAAAAATCCGCTTCCCGACAGTGTTTCGCCTTCCGCGGGGATCCTGGCACAAGCCATGACCAGATCCATATTCAGACTGCCCAATACAAATATCTTTTTCATACAACGCACCTTATCCGATCTTATCTATTTCCATTTTCAGTCCGCACGAAAAGAGAAATTCAACAGAAAGCTCCAGCCATTTCCCTACATGAACGAGCAATTCATTGTATTTAAGTTCGGGTTGAATTTCCGAACTGCATACGGAAAGCCCGTGGATCCCTTCTTTGAAAATGTGTAGTTCTGCCGGCACTCCCGCCGACATATACGCCTGATACAGACGCACCGAATTATCGACGGGGACAGCCCTGTCATTCCCAGTTGTCCAAATAAACGCGGGGGAACACTTGGCATTGACTTTGGCATCGTACTGATACTTTTCCCGTCCGACTGCACCGTTGCAGAAATTGTCGATGGAATCATTGGGTTTATTTTCCGCGTGATCGTCGTACACAACGGCATAGCAGTACACGGAAGCATCCGGACGCACTTTTTCCCACTCCTCGCCGAACACATTGCGCACAGCATGATCATCCGGCAAAACGGAGATACAGCCAAGAAGATGTCCGCCCGCCGAAAACCCGACTGCGGCGACACAGTTTTCAAGCGTGTCCGTTTCCTCTGCCGTGCGGCGGATATACATCATTGCCATTGCCGCCTGTTCCAAAGGATACGGATAGGTGTGCGGCAAAACGTCGTATCGGAGCACAAACGCATTAAATCCTTTCTGAAAATAATACAGTGCCACGGGTTCCGTCTCGTACGGAGTGAGTCCGTGGTACCCTCCGCCCGGTAAAATAAGGATAGCCGGACGCCTGCGTCGGATCCCCTTATAACGACACTTTTCATGCACATAGACAAGAAGCTTTCCTGCCTGCGCTTCCCGACGGTCGCAACAGAAATATTCGTAAAGATCGATCGTTTTGCTCTGCATTTTAAACCTTCTCTTCACAAAGACTACTTACCGTCCTGCGGATGCCCTCTGCCAGAAGAGAAAGCTCGCTCCCCTTGCTGAACATCTGCATTCCGCATTCTTTTGCCTTGGTAAGATAGGCGGCGTTCCCCGTGATGATACCGCTGATCTTTCCGATCTTTTTTGCACTCGCAGTCGTTTTTTCGATTGCTTTGAGAATTTCCTCCGCACGATCGTTACCGAGACATCCGTAAGAAGCCGAAAGGTCGTTTGGCCCCATCAGAAAACCCGCGACACCCTCCACGGACAAAATTTCATCGATGTTTTCCACGCCCTCTGCCGTTTCTATCTGCGCATACACCTTTGTGCGGGCGTTGGCACTTTCCATATATTGCAGAAGCGGGGGCGGCGCATAAAGTGTGTGTGCCCGCATGGTGGAGATCCCCCTTTCGCCTATCGGCGCATATTTTGCATACTGCACCACTTTGCGGATATCCTCCGCGCGGCTTGTCATCGGCAAAAGCAGAGAATCTGCTCCCATATCCATAAATTTTGTAATGTCCCTGCGTTCATTGGACGGAATGCGCACGATGCACTCTATCCCGCCGATCAAGCGGGAAGCATTAATAATATTATAGATCTCACGGTAGTCAAAACCGCCGTGTTCGTCGTCCAGGATAAAGAAATCCAACCCACACTGCCGAAACAGTACGGGGAAATTCCCGAAAGGAATTTCATTGATCATGATCCCCGCTTTTCTTTTATTCATGTGCCAACTCCTCCGCAATCAGTTTCAGCCCTTCCAGCGCATCAGCGCCTTCGTGCAACACAAATTTTTCACCCGTTTCTTTCAGCACGCGGACAATGAGTTCCCGCCGATACACCAGCACACCGCCCGTGACGATCATCGACGTTCGGCGCGGAAGCTTTTTCAATGCCGCGGAATACTCTTTCAACAAAAACTCTTCGGCATTTCCCGCATATTCTGCCAGCACTTTCCCGCCGGGAAGCCCCGTCACCGTGCACAGCGTTCTGCCGCCGAAGTAGGGCCTCGATTCAAATTCTCCCTTTACAAAACCGCACTCCACCGTGCAAAGCTGTGCCGCCGTACCGAGATTGAGCACGGTATGCCATTCATCCCCGCCCGCTCCGAGAACAGAACACTGCTGATCTCCGAGCGCGGTGTAAATTGTTTTTTTGCCGTACTGTCCGACGGGAACCACCTTATAATAAGCCTGCGGCAGCGCAAAACTGACTTTTTCCTGCGTGCGGGATTTTATATCGTAAAATCCACTCGCCGCCGCGTCTGTGATATGCGTTGCATTTCTGCCCGTGAGCACATACGCGACGTACGATCCGAGCGTGTAAAACTCTCCGATCTGCCCGTAAAGTTTTGGATCCGTTTTGCGGAAAGACTCCACCCCCGCCCGCGGAAGATTTCCCTTCATGGCGGTGCCGCTTTCCTGCCTGATCTTTACAATCGTTCCCGTACTCTCTGCGCGCCTGTCCTGCCAGGATATATAATCCGTGAGCAAACGCCCCGATTTGTCCGCGAGCAGATACCCGTGCATCTGCGTGGAAATAAAGACCTTTTCACAATTATATGCGTCGATGACGGAACGGACGATCTGCACAATTTCCTGCGGATCCACTTCAAAGCGGACTCCGTCGTTGACGCGGGGCGCGGGAAAGAGCGTCTTATGCACGGTTCCCGCCCCGCCCTCTTCGCAGTACATACTTTTGATGTTTGTACTGCCAATATCGATCAGTAAACTTTTCATGATCTGTAAAAATCCGAAATATCGCAATCCGCGACATAGACATCGTGGCGGTTGACTTCAAAGGCAAAGACAATGCGTTCCCCGTCCGCAAAACCGTCCGGATAGGATAGCCATCCGGGAAAATCCAGAACCCGCTTTTTATAGCGCCAGCTGCGCATATCGTCGTCCGAGATCCAGATCTCTAGCGGATTTCTGTAACGGAATCCCACCTTCCCGTTGGGGGTGTTGATCAGAGCAATCGCACCGCCTTTCAGATTGAGAAGTTTTGGTTTGTTATTCGGGTTGGGAATGTCTGTCGGATACGGGCGGCACCAATGCAAGCCGTCGGCGGAGTCGCTCCTGTACAATACGCCCGCCCCGTTGACGCGCAAAAGCATGACATACCCCTCTTTTAGGCGTGCGAGCGTGGGCTCCGGCCATTGCCAGACGCGTTTTCCGCCGAATTCGTTGGGAAGCAACAGATCGTTGCTCTTTTTGTACGTCCCGTCCGGCGAAAAAAGCAGTGTACCGCACTGAACGGCGGGAAGCGCGCTGTCCAGAATCGTCTTTCCGCTTTTGTTCAGACTGGCGTTTTCCTCCTGTGTGACAGGATAATGCTGGTATGCGGCAAGTCGGTCTTTGCCCGCGGGAATCGTCCCCCTGATAAAAGTAAAGGAATTGCCAAAATGCGGGATTTCCCGCCGCTGCCAGCTTACGCCGTCCGTACTGACGAGCGCATAACAGTCGGCATCCAGAAACCTGCCGTTGTGCTCGGTAAGCCAGACTGTAATTTTGTTTTTGTCCACATCCACATCCGTGGCGTACATCGCCCTGCCGTTGTCTTTCTGCAAAAGTTCGGGTGCGGACCATTTTTCCCCGTCCGCACTGCGGAAAACATACTCCCGATTTTCGGGTGCAGGTTCCGAATTCCCGCCGCACTGGGAAATGAGGAACAGACTTCCGTCTTCCAGCTTCCGCACGATCGCCTCGCAGCTGAGCGAATCGCGATGCACCATTGTGATTTTATCCATGTCTGTCCTTCCGCCGACCGCGCCCGCAAAAACGGGCGCGGCAATGCGTTTTTGTTCTGATTTTTTAAGAACGTATCCCCTTTTTCCTGACAAGAACGATCACTGCACCTGCCGTGACCAACAGTGCACCCAGTGCGGAAACACCGAAAACGGAAGAGCCGCATCCGCTTTTACCCGTCTCCGTTTCGCCGCCCTGCTCCTTGTCCGGATCCTGTTCGTCGGGATCTTTACCCGACTGATCGCTCATTTCAAAGACGGCGATCACCGTAATATCCGAGTTGATCTCTGCTAGCTGCGTAATGTAATCTTCCTGCCCTTCGATGCGCCAGCCCTTGAAATCGTACCCGTCCTTTGCGACATTTTTCAACGTGACCGTTTCAAAGTAAGTGATGGTTTCGGGATTGCTCTCTCCGCTTGCATACTCTCCGCCGTTGAGACGGTAAGTGATGCTGTACGTGACAACTTCAAACTCCACTTTGACCGTAAACGCTTTGTCTACCTGGTAATAGTACTTTCCGTCCGTCTGCGAAACCGTAAGCTCTGTGACGATCTCTTCCGTCCCCTCTTCCGCGGGATAGACGATGCTGACCTTTGCGGCATATCCCGTTTCAGGAACCGGCTCGATGGCAAGCGTCTTGAATACGTTGCTCGCAAACTCCGTACCCGTGACCGCCGCGCCGTCGATTTTCAGGCTTCCGCCCGTCGTACCGATGTCCAGTCCCAGCGTCACCTCGTCGCCCAAGCCGAGAATTTCAAGCTCGGACGCTTCCGAAATGGTTATGGTGTACTTTGCCAGCGTGATCCTGCCGGAATCCACATCCACTGTCTTGTTCTCGTCCGTAAGTTCCAGATCTTCCCCATTGAGCTTTACGCCGCGGAAGTCATATCCAGTTTTGGGCGTAACCGTGATGAGCGCGCTTTCGCCTGATTTGAGATAGACCTTCCCGTCTGCGGCGCTGGTGTCCTGCGTACCATATGCCACGTCGACAGCGCCCGATTCTCCCGTGACCGTCAGGCATTCCAGCTGTTCTACCGTCACAGAGATCGTGCAATTCAGAGGCTCCGCACCCAGAAGATCAGTCCCGCTTTCCAGCACCTTGCCCTGATCGTTTTCGGGATAGAAGATCCCCGTGCCGCTGGACATAAAGGTGTTGTCGTCCGCCTTTGCACCGTGATTGCCCTTGCGGAAATAGTACTCGCCCTGATAGACATACCCTTCGCTGAGCGAACTGCTGTTCCCCGCCTCCGTGGTCTGCGCCAGCTGCTTGCCTTCGATGGAGGTCTCCACTTTCGTGATGCCGTATCCCTCGTCCAGCTCTGTCTTTACGGTGACGGGATCGAAATAGAACAGCTTATCCGAATCGATGTACACTTTCCCGTAATCCGTTTCCGCTTCCAACTTTCCGTCCGCCGTCTTTGTCGCTTGTGCGCCGTTGACGACAAGCGCAACGTTGTCGTAGAAAGAATCCAGCAGAATAGCGTTTGTACCCACGATCGAGAGAGTAAAGCTGAGCACGTCCGTCTCCACGGCATCGTTTGTGCGGCGCACCGCCGCAAACTGTCCGAAGGCAAAATCCCAACGACTGCCGCTATATGTGAATTCTATGTATTCTATCTTGAGATCTTCATACCCCTGCGTATCCGTGAGCCTGTTGCCAAGTTCCGTTTTCATGTTTCCGTCGCGGATCTGGGTAAGCGGCACATACATCGTGCCGTCCGTTCCCACGGCTACATTGATCTGACCGCCCACGGCGTTGTCGCCGCCGTCGGAAACGCGGACCGAACTCTTTTCGCCCGTCGCCGCCTGTATGAACGTAAACTGCATATTGCCGCCCTTGTTCTCTTTCGTGATGCCCCAGATCGTGTCGCTCCCTTCAAATTTGACGCGCATATAGGCAAGCCCGCTGCCCGTATTGGGACGGTTTGTCTGGCGATGCACCACCTTGAAACGGAAGGCAAAATCCGTGACGCCTACCAGGGTATAATCCTCGTCCGAAGAATCGGGTGTCAGGCGGACGGTGATCGTGCCGCCCGATTTGATGCTGTATGAAAGCGCGCCCCCATCCATACTGAGCGACTGCAGGTCTTCATCGGATACCGTCGTTGCAGACGGAACATCCTCTGTTTCTTCCGCCGCCGCGCCGATCGCAAGCGTCCCCGCGCAGAGCGCAAACAAAAGCCCGACGATCAAAAAGAGCAGCATCGGCTTTCTGAGTGTTTTCATTTTCTGATTCCCCCTTGATTTTTTATTTTTTCCCGCGATGCGGGTTTTTCCGTCTGATCAATACTGCTGCGCCGCCGAGCAGCAACGGCACTGCCGCCCCGCCCAAGGCGCCCGCCGAAGCCGCACATCCGCCCGGCTGCGTGTCATTCGGCTGCTCCTGACCGTCCGTATCCGTATCGGGATCTGTGTCAGGTTCTTCTTCCTTCTCTTCGGCGACCGTAACGTACGCTTTGAGAAGGCTGTAACGATCCTGCGCCTTGCCCGTAACTCCTTTGGAGAAAGTAAAGGTGTACACGCCTTCCGTGTTTTTGGAATAGTCGAGGCAATTCCATTCTCCCGTCAGTTCGAGGGCGGAACCGTCTTCCCCGATCAGCGTGACCGTTTCGGGGAGCTGTTCGAGGATCGCGCTCTTTTCCGTACCAGGAAGAACCGTGATGTACCGCTCGTAATCTTCCTCCGTGTCCACGTAGTTGAGATATCCGCCCAGTTCGCTCACGCGCATACGCAGGCGGCTGGTTTCGCCGACGGGTTTGCCCGCTTTGATATCCTCTTCCGTGACAATGCACATGCGGATCTCTTTCTGATCGTACCGCCCCGCATCGTACACGATATAGATCTCGCCGTTTTCACCCTGCGCCTGCGCCGCTTCCGGATAGCTGACGCCCCAGGAATTTCCTATCTCGCTGTCATCGAGCATGAGGCAATACGGATACGTTTTTCCGTCGTCGTAAGAAAGGTATGCCGCAAGCTGCGTGCGCGAACCCGTCGTGGCGTGCGTAAGCAGAAGAATAGCGCCGCTTTCCAGCCGCTGGATATGGAACTTGGAACTGGGAGTGATGTACGGTACGCCGTTGTCAGCCTTGTATGCCGTCCAGTTTACGCCGTAATCGTAAGAATAGGAAATCTCCATTCCGCCGCCGCAATCTTTGGGAAGCCTGGAAAGCATCATCAGAGAACCGTCCTGCAATTCGATGATCTGCGCTTCTCCGTACGTCTTTTCCTCGGGGAAGGCGGTGACGGCGGGCTGCTGTGTGTTGGTTGTCCAAGGATATCTGCCCGTTTCGTTGTTGGGATTGCAGATATACGTCACCTGCTGATCGGCGTCCAGCTCTACGGGAGTGATCCACCTGCCGTTGGAAAGAATGGTAGGTCTGTGCGCGGGAGGCGCTTTCAGCCAGCTGACAGGCTCTCCCAATTCCAGATTTTCGGCGGGATTTTCACAATCGGGATTTTTCAGCTCTACGGCGTACGTCCCTTTCAGACCACCGCGGATGAGGATGAGCCACAGCTTTCCGAACTGATCGTAAAACAGTCTCGGATCCGCAAGGCGGATGCTGTCGTCCGGGACATCCCAGATCATATATTCGCTGCTCCACGTTTCCCCGCCGTCGTCGCTGTAATACATCACATCGTAGTTGTCCGGCCCGGAGGAACCTTCTATGACGTCGCCCGTCTGCCAGGCGCACCACATTCTGCCGCCGGGCGTCACCGCAATGGTGGGAAGCCCCTGCCACTGTCTGTCCTCTTCCGCATACGTTTCCGTAGCCCCGTCGGACACGGGCATCTCCGTGACGCCCTCTTCCGTTGACCAATAACTGACCAGCGGCTGTTCTTCCGCCGCCGCAGGAACGGCGGCGGGAAACATTGCCACCGTCATCAATACCGCTGCCATGATCGCTGCTTTCTTTTTCATTGCTCCGTACCCGTCAGTATGTGATCACAAGCGTGTGAATCATCTGAGAAAATTTGTAGGCATCCGCGTGATCGGAGGGAAGCCTTTCATCCCCTTCGCACGCCTGCGTCGTGAAAAATACTTCCAGTTTGCCGTATTCCAGCAAATATCCGTATGCGTCGCTCGCGATGCAGGGAGAGAATATGCGCATATACCCGAAGATCCTGCTCTGATCGCTCATATCCGCCGTGGCGTCCGCATCGATGCTGTCGCCGACTTCGCTCCACCAGTCTGCGGGTTCCTCCTGAGTAACGCCCTGCTCTATCCTCCTGAGCACGTCCGCGGACGCACGCAAAACTTCCACTTCGTCCGCGACTTTGGGTTCCGCCGTCGCCGTCGTGCGCACTTCGCGCGCCGCAAAGAAGCTGTCCGAATCGTTATCGTACAGGAAATCGCCGCCGTACAGGAGCGGGTTGCTCGTGCCGAGATCGCTCGTTCCCGTCGTTTCCACGACCTTCCTGCCGCCTTTCACGATCGCGCCGAGATCGGAACAATCCAGTTCGTACACATAATTGGACTTGAATGCCTCCGATTCCTCATAGAACAAATAGACTTTGCCCGATTTGTCAAAACTGACCAGACTGGATTCGATACACCCGGGATAATAAGACAGCCCGACATTGTCCCATTCCGAACTGTTGAACTCGATCAGAGCTTCGCTCCCGACCTTTGTCCATTCCCCGTCCGGCGTTTCCGCCACCGCAAGCCCGATGTCCGCATCCATACGGTCTGACCTGTCCGAACCGCTGTAAGACATCAGCCAGGAATACTCTTTTCCGTTGTAAAGGAACTTGCCCTTCACCACATCCGCGCCGAACACGCTCTTGCTGTCCCAGCCGTTTTCGGAAACGGTGATACACGTTTTTGCCTCTCCGTACGTCCATTCTCCGCCCTTGTACGTTCCCACGCGCACGGCAATGGAATCAGTAGACGCGTCGTACTTTTTGGTGTTCCGTGTGTAAAAAAGGTAACGCGTGGTTCCGTCCTGCAACACGGAAGGATGCTCGTTGTAGTAGCCGAGGCTTTCGTCGAATACCGCATCGATGCCGTCGAACAGCTTTTCTTCATACGTTTCGGTTTCCGTATGATCGTCCGGATCGTCGGAAACCGTCGTTCCGCCGCAGGCGGCAAACGTCATGCCGCACAGCACAGTCAGAAGCAAACAGAATAACTTTTTCATGATCTTTCTTTCCCCCTGCCTTATGCCACGGTTCCCTCTTCCAGACACTGACGAATGGAAGGAACGCTGTCGTCAAAGAGATTGCCCACGCCGAAATCACTGTAATACAGCCCAATGTTGTCGATCAGAAGCGTGGCATCGAGGTTGACGTTGAACAGCCTTGTAAGAGAAATTTTTACGACGGGATTTGCATCGAAATCCAGCACGCCCTCATTGCCGTAAGCGGGTGCGAGCGACCATGCGGGCGCCGCATACTGCGAAAACGGAATGCGGATCCAACCCTTGAAATTGGCGGGAATGCGCATGAACGTCTGCGTATGATAGGAAAATTCCTCGCCCGTTTCCACGTTGTACGCGTAGAGCGTCTTATATTTGTTTGCCACGTCGTTGAGGTTGTATTGTTCCAACAGCCCTGTCTTTGTATTGAACTGGAAGATCTCGACCGCAAAACTGACAAGATAATCGGCCGTGTTTTCCACATACACCGTCACGCCCTTCGCGCCCGACCAGTCGGTTGCATCTTTCTTGCTGAAATTGAAATGCACGCCCGCATAGGAATTCCTCCCCGCATCGTACACGAGAGAATCGCAGTTGTAAGAGAGAAGGGAATTCCCCTCTCCCTCACCTGCCGTCAGGGAATAATCGGATTCCTGCCCCGAAAGATAGAAATGCCTGTACAGTTCGTCTGCCGTGCGCCCGTCTGCAATTCCGGCAAATTCGTCACCGAAATCAAAGCTCTCCACCAGTTTCACGTCTCCGATGGTTTCGCAGGACGCGTTGTACTGCGCGATGAACGCTTCCGCCACCACCATGTCCTCCTCCGTCGCCGTGCGAAGCTGTCCCACAGGCTGTCCGCTTGCGGCGGAAAGGGTGACGCCTTCCGTCCCTGTCTTTGTAAAATCGGCAAGTTCCGTGCGCGTTTCGGAAAGCGTTCCGTCTTCCTCCACCGTCACACAGTCGATCCCGTAGAAGTACAGGCACACGTTATCCGCAAGCCATGTATCCCCCGACGCAAACTGACTGTTTGCGGAACAGGTAAACAGCATTTTCAGCGCAGAGATCTCAGAGATCTGCACATCGCCGAGCAGGGAGAAGGGAAGAATGACCTCCCCGTTGAACAGATACGGTACATCCACCGCACCTCCCTCGCGCCATTGCAGAGTTCTTTGGCTCGGCTCTCCCTCCGCATTGTACTCAATTCCCGTCAACGTACCCGATTTTTCCGTCCAGGAATATTCTTTCCCGTCCGCCGTGAACGAGACGGCGAGAGGGAAAGCATCGTTGTATGTGTTCTTTACGAACAGCCGCACGGCAAGGGCGTTGCCCGTGACCTGCTGCGCCTGCGAAAGCTCGTAAGCAAACGTTTCGTTGCCGTCCAGCTTTCCGTCTGCCTGGTACACCAGCGGCGCAGGTTCCGCCGCGGAAACGGCTGCCCCCGCCGCACACACGGACGTGAGCGTTGCCACTGCAAGTAAAATTGCCAACAGTTTTCTTTTCATCCTTTTCCTCCTTCAGTTTTGTTCCAACGTCTGTTTGAAACAGCCGAGAAATTTTTCGCGGTCCACCGACACGGCAACCCGCACGTCGACTCCCTCTTCGGATTCCTCCGTATAAGCACGTTTTTCCCCAACGAGCGGGATCCTGATCTTCTTTTCTTCGTAACGACAGAATCCGCAATCCGCCGCTTCCGCCACGGTGAGCGCATCGTGCATGGTAGGCATTCTCCCGGGATGCGTCTGCACCCATTTTTCAAGCATCCCGGCAAGCATCTTTGTTTCCGCTCCGCCAAAGGCGGTGATCTGCGCCACGTCCTCGGACGTAAGATAGGTATACGCCGTAACGTCCAGCCCCACAAAAGTGACGGGAACGCCGCCGCCCAGCACCGCCGCCGCGGATTCGGGATCGCAGCGGATATTCCACTCCGCCTTTTTCCCGAAAAACATCCCGCCCATGCAGACGATCTTTGCAAGTTTTTTGTAAGAACGCTGATATTTTTCGGCAACTTCCGCTAGGTTCGTCATCGGGCCGATGGCGATTACCGTGATCTCTCCGGGATATTTTTCCGCCTGTTCCGCAATGAATTCCGCCGCCCGCTTTGAGGAAACGGGCGCAGAGGCAAACTCATCCCTGTAATGCGGGATCACGGGACGGCCGTCCGGCAGCACCTCTTCAAAACTTTCTATCGCAAATTTGCAATTGGGCGGATAGTCTTCCCCGACGCAGACTTGCTTTTCCCCCACTCCCAACACCGAAAGCAGAGCCGACGCTATTTTTGCCCGCTGCAGAGAGTTGCGGTAGACCGTCGTGATCCCCTGCAATTCAAACTTTTTCAGCTTTACGGCAAAAGCGATCGCGTATGCATCGTCAATGTCGTCTCCGATATCGGTGTCTATGATGATCTTCTTCAAAATTCAGGCCTCCTTTTTCACAGATCCGCATTTTTCATGTTTTCAGGTATTTCTTTATAATAAGATGTGTCTCCGTACACGGACGTAATGGTCAGACTATGATAGGAAGAATCCGGATCGTTTGCGGGATATGCAAACTCGATCCCCAGCCTTTCCTTGTGCGCCTGGAAACAGTCGTTGTTGAATTCGATGTACTCATCCAGTCCCGCGCTCTTGCACCACTGGATGATCTCATCGATCTCCGCCGCCACGGCTTCCGCCGAATCCAGCCCGATGATCTCCGCGTACTTTTTATACCATTTGGAACGGATATTGCTCTGCGTCGTCAGTCCCGTCTTGTAACGGCTGTCCGAGGAATCGAGAATAAACTCGAACCCGCGGTGATCGTACGAATACGGGATCAGCGCCGCACGCGAATTCCACTTGACATAATCGCGGTAATTGTTGAACTGTCCTCCGTCCACACTGGTCAGGTTGACATACATCGGGTTGCACAGGAACATACAGAAATAAATTCCGTAACTTTCCACATTCGTCTGGAACGCTTCCTTTACCTCGTCGGTGTATTCCATCTGTCCGTATTTGTAAACGTGCTGTGTCCCGTCCGAAAGCGTCACGCTCTCACCCGGCTGTTTTACATAAGAATACGTCCCGTTTTCCGCATCCTCCGCCGTATCCACTCCGTAGTACACGAGCCTCTGCCCCTCTTCGGAATACAGATAATCGAGCAGCTTGATCACCCTGTCGGGACGCTCGCAGTTGGCGGAAACCATCGTGTACAGTTCGCCCGACGTGCGGTAGGAAAGCTGAGGGATCTCGCCCGCCTCATTGGTAAAGATGATGGGAACGTACGCGGCATCCTCTCCCAGATGATTTTTTCCGCTGATATTCATTTCCCAGTTGCGGAAATAGCTGGAAGGCGTGATCATTTTGCCGATATACATGATGGGTTCGCCGTTCTGGATGTACTGGTTGATCTGCGACTGCGTGGCGCCCAGGCACCCTTCCGTGAGCAGATTGTTGCGGTACAGCTCATTGAGCCACTGCATCATTTCCGTGAAATTCTCGCTCGCTTGAGGGTAGACAAAGTTGCCTTCCGCATCTTCTTCTGCACAGTTGAAATACTCCATCAGCACCTGAATGCCGCGGCTTCCGTTCTTTTCATTGGAATCGAACGCGGACAGCAGCACGGAATGGTTTGTATTGGAAAGATTGTAATTGTTTTTTGCCCAAAGCAGAAATTCGAGAACGCCGTCCGGGTTCGCCATATCGGCGTCCTTCCAGTTCGGATCCTCCGCCTTTTTATACGCGCAGAAAGCATCCAGGTAATCTTTGCGGACAACCACACCGTCGTTGGGAAGGATGTCTCCGCCGATCTCCCTGTACGATTCCATCTCTTCCGTGTTGTAGAAATTGTTGACGATGAAGTACAGGTCTCCTTCCGAATCCTTGTAGGTATTGTACATTTCCCCTTCGTCCGTGATCCGCTGCCACAGCGAAGGCGCCCAGCGCTCGGCAAGGCCGTTGATCGGGAATACGCTGCCGTTGTTGATCAGGTCGTACATTCCCGCCGTCACCGACACGAGATCGGGCAGCGCGTTGCCGGAGATCATCGTGGTCAGTTCGGTGCCGTCGCTCGTCGTCGCCTTTTTGAAATTGATTTTCACGCCCGTCTTTTCCAAAATCTTGTTCACGACAAGGGAGCCTTCGCTCGGGATCGAATAGGACGTACTGTCAATAAACCAGTCGATCTCCACGATCTCATCCTCTTCCCACTGCGTCCAGCTGTCGATCGAGGGATCCTCGTCCGCATACGGGAAATCGGGATATTCGTAGCCTCCGAAATTAAACATCGGATTGTCGCAGCCGCTCAGCAGAAAGCTGCAGGCAAACAACAAACACAAACAGCCTGTGAGTAACTTTTTCCCCAACATTTATTTGACCTCCTTTCTCAGCCCTTGAGCGAGCCGAGCATAACTCCTTTGGTAAAATGTTTCTGAATAAACGGATAGACGCACATGATCGGGATGAGCGCGACCACAATCCCCGCATACGATATCGTCTTCGCCGTCACGAGATCGGTGTATTCAGACGACGAACCGACACCGCTCGCCTCATTGATCAGCTGTTTCAGATAGTATTGGAGGGTAAGCGTCCAATCTCCTGCCTCTGTATAGAGCATGGTTCCCATATAGCTGTTCCAATGCTCCACGGCGATCCAGAGAGATACCGTTGCAAGAACGGGTTTGGAAAGCGGCATATAAATTTTCCACCAGATGGTCAGTTCCCCTGCCCCATCCAGTTCCGACGCCTCGTACAGACTGTCCGGAATGCCTTTATAGAAGTTGGAAATGATGATCATGTTATACACGGAAAACATCGCGGGGAAAATATAGACAAAGAAATTGTCGTATAGTCCCAGAATTCGGATGAGAAGATACATAGGCACGATGCCGCCCGAAAAGAACATCGTAAAGATGAAGATCCAGTAATAAGATTTCTTGCAGCGCAGGTACTTGTTGCACATCGCATAGGCGACCAGTGCCGTAAAGAGAAGTTCCACCGCAACGCCCGTCGCCGTGCGCAGTACGGAATTGCGAAACGCCGTCCAGAATTCCACATCCTGCATGATCACTTCATAGTTTGCAAACGTAAACCCGACGGGGGTCAGAAAAACGCCGCCCGATGCATACTGCTGTCCGTTGGAAAAAGAACCGATGATCACGTACCAAAGCTGGTAAAAGGTGATCAGCGCGAACAGCGCCAGAAACACATAGATGATCCAGTCTGCCCAGGTCATGCGGATACGTTTTTTTTCGCTTAAAGATTGTGCCTTGCTCAAAACAATCCCCTCCCCGTAGACTTTTTGCTGATAAAATTGCTCACGATGAGCAGGAACAGGCTGACGCACGAGTTGAAGAACCCGATCGCCGTCGCATAGGAATAGCGGCGGGAGGTAAAGCTGAGCCTGTAAATGTACGTCGCAAGCACTTCGCTCTTGCTCAGGTTGACCGCATTCTGCACGGAGTTGAACTGTTCGAACGAGTTGGAGAGCAACCGTCCCACCGTCAGCAGAAGGAATACCGTGATCGTAGGCGCAATGCAGGGCAGCGTTATGTAAATGGCTTTCTGCCAGCGGTTGATCCCGTCCAGTTCGGCAGCCTCGTAAAGCTGTGCGTCGATGCCCGCGATCGCCGCCATATAGATGATCGAACCCCAGCCCACCGATTTGAGCAAAGACGAGATAATGATCACCGCCCAAATATACTGGGAATCCATCAGATAGACGGGGTTTTCCGCAGAGGACAGCCCCACCAGTTCCAGTATGGGGTTGAAAATTCCCGTCGTCTGGTCGGTCAGCGCAATGATGATGCCGCCGTAGATCGCCCAGGAAATAAACTGCGGGAAGGTAGCTATCACGTGTACGCTCTTTTTGAAAATCATGTGCTTGACTTCATTGATGATCAGCGCAAAAATGATAGGCGCCGGGAAATTGATCAGCAGCATGATCAGGTTGAGCAGAAGCGTGTTAGACATAACGTCCCAGAAATCCACATCTTTCAGAAAAGTTGTGAAATGATCCAATCCCACCCAGTCACTGAACAACAAGCCGCCGAGCAGATTGGAAGAATAGTCCGCGTCCTTGAATCCGAGCAGCAATCCGAACATCGGAACATAGTGAAACAGAACAATGTAAGCCAGCCCCAAAGTGGCAACAATAAACACCGTCCAGTTCCGCGCGTTCCATTTTTTTCTGCTCTTTTGCGTAGTTTGCATTATTTCCTCCTTTCGCGCCCGCCGCGCGCTCGTTTCCGTCAATCGGTTTTCCGCATCAAATCGGGACAGGGGCTGCGTTTTTCCCTCCGTCCGGTCTCCCTTTTCAGACCTTTTTCCTTTACGGATCGGTTTTGCTCCCCGCTCTTTTCACTTTTATTATAAACCCCGCCTTTGTCCGTGTAAATAATAAAAGTCGGGTTATATTTTATATTTTCGCGGATTAAATACCTGAAATGGCAAAAAATACCCCTTTTCTTTTAATATTCCCGAGATTTTTTTGAAGATATGTTGACTTGCACACCCGACCATGCTATACTGAAAACAATTCTCGAAAAACAAAGGGAGCTAGCACATGATCAGTCTGGAATACGTCTGGATCCGCAATTACGAAACGCCACGCACCATCGCGGTGCATCAGCATTCCTGCTTTGAATTTATCTATTATCTGAAAGGTTCGGGAAAGGGATTCTACGCGGATACAGATTATTCTTACGAAGCGGGGACTTTTGTCCTCCTCCGTCCCAACACCCAGCACGGAGAAACGCACGAAACTCTCACCAGCATGATCTCCATCGGCTTTCAGGTACAGAATTTCTTTGAAGAACCGCAGAACTGCGTCCTCAAAAGCGAAAATTCCGTCTTCTTTGACACCGTACAGAACATCCGCCACGAGTTCAAAAACAAGCTACCTTTCTATAAACAGAAGATAGAGATCCTCCTCGAACTCCTGCTGACGGAGATCCTGCGCGCAACTTCCGGCTCCGAGCCAGAAAAGAAGAATTCGCTCGACTACACCATCTCGTATATCAAGGAATACTTCATGGCTAACCTCGACCTGCACCAGCTTGCAAAATCCGCGGGATACTGCGACGACCAGTTCCGCGTCCTGTTCCGCAAAAAGACGGGTTCCTCTCCCAAGAACTTTATTCTCGATCTCCGCCTGAACGCCGCAAAAAAAATGCTCGCCGATACGGAAAACGAACTTTCCGACATCGCCGTCAAATGCGGCTATGAATATTACAGCCAGTTCTCTTTGTTCTTTAAGAAAAAGACGGG
>CASEWU010000259.1 GCA_949291725.1 uncultured Bacillota bacterium | reverse complement strand
CGAACGCGCAAAAATTGCGCGTTCGGGCGTTTTTTTGTTCTGTTTCCGCTCTATCCCTTTCTTCAATCATTCCTATGGGCCGTATTTCCTCATAAAACAGGCCTTAAACGGGCGGCACGCTCATTTTCGGACAGGAAGTCATAAAACATAAAACACGCCGCCTTGGGCTCGACAGAGGCTTTAAACAGATTTTACCGTATTCTAAAACGCAAAGCAAATTTTTCACCCGACGCGCATCTTATCGCGGTGCGCGTCGGGCTTCTTTCTGTGCAAAGAGTGCACGACCCCGTGCGATAGTGCAATGGCACCGTGCCGAATGCAATTTCTCGCAAAAGCGGTACAATGCCGCGTAAAAATATTGGTTTTCAAAAACAAATCAGGCGCGCAGGCCGTATCCGCCCGTCAGCGGATCGCGGAAGAGAAATATTTCGGGAGGAAAAAGAGTAAAAGTCATATAGCAGACAACAATAACGGCAATTCCCGCCAGAGCGGCGATATTCCGGCCTTTTTTGAGCGGCGGCAGAACGAGTATCCCGTACACCGCCGCAAACGCGGCTAAAACGGATATAAAATAAATGACGATATCCGCCGCAAGGAAAGACCTTCCCGCGATCGCCGTATACGCATAGAACAGGGCGGGTATGAGCAGCATCGGCAACGCGAGCGCCGCAAAAAAAGCAACGATACAATTTTCATCGGGCAGAAAAATCATGCCTGCAAGAAAAAAGACAAGAGTCGGGAAAATTGCCAGCTTCAGATGTTCCCAGGTGCTCTCGTTCGCCGCAAAAAAAAGGCCCGCCGCGCGATTATAGCCGCTCCATTCGTAAAAAAAGTGCGAGAGCGCCCCGATCACCGATACGAACGCAAATCCCGCCAAACAAAACCAGAAAATCCGCTTTTTTTCCATACTGCCATTGTATGCGCGTTTTTTCCGTTTATGCCCTTTTTTCCGAAAGAAAATACTCCTTAAAGACAGACATTTGTCTAATGTATTTTTCCTTTTTGCCTGCAATCGGCAAAGTTTGCAACGTTCAGCCGAAAAACACCACACCTTTCTTGCGGCAACAAAGCCTTCCGTTGTACGTTCGCAAAGCGCCTGCAATGATGCCCGTCTTTTGTATGTGCAACGGTAAAAAGAGCGGCAGAAGAACGCCTGCAACGAAAAACGCGGCAGACGTCTGCCTGCCGCGCAAAATTCGCAAAATTTTTCCCTATTTCAAAGTTCTTTCTCGAATATACCTACGTCAACCGGCATTTTGCAATACGCCGAACTTCGGTGCAAAGCACTGTTTGCAAAAGGCGGTCTGCCCGCTATGTGCACAGACCGCTTTAAATCGCAAAATTTTTGTTTTTTTTCCTCTTTTCTGTCGGAAGGATTCCGTTCGGAAAAAATCCGTTTGCGAAATTCTTGCATTCTTGCTGCAGATTTTTTCTTACCTCTTTGGCAGATTGCGTCTGCCGTTTTGTGCGGCGCAAAAGTGTATCCGCATGCCTGCGGGCACGGGATCCGCAAGGCAAAAATTTTTTATTCCTGCCCCTGCAAAACTGCGCCGTCTGCCGCGTCTGCCTCATCTATTTTGCGGAACTCTTTCCTTCTTACGAGAATGAGGCAGACAGCGTGCGCGTGAATGGTAACGATCCAGCTGATGGGGTAGGAGAGATAGAGGTTCACGAGCGTTCTGTTCGCGGCAAAAAAGGTATAGATATACACGATGCGCAGTCCGCACACGCCTACGATGGACATGCACATAGGCAAGACGGAATGTCCCATGCCGCGCATGGAACCGACCAGCACTTCCATGATCCCGCACAGGCAGTAGGTCGTGCAGATGACGCTCATGCGTTCCACGCCCATCGCCATGACTTCGGGCGATTCGGTATAAATCCCCATGAAAAAAGATCCTGCAAAATAGACGCCCAGTCCCAGCGCCAGCCCGATGAGGGTAACGATGAGAAGACTGTCCCAGAACACCGCATCGATGTTTTTCTTTTTATGCGCGCCGTAATTCTGGCCTGTAAAAGTCAGGCACGCCTGCGACACCGCGTTCATCGTCGTATAGACGAACCCTTCGATGTTCGCCGATTCCGCGTTTGCCGTAATCGCCACTTCCCCGAACGAATTGATAGAGGACTGAATGATCACGTTCGAGAACGAAAAAATACAGCCCTGCACGCCTGCGGGAAGCCCGATGCGCAGGATATCGCCCAGCGCGTCTTTGTGAATGCGCAGAGAACGCAGCCGCACTTTGCAGTGTCCTTTCAGGCGCACCAGGTGCAGGATGACCAGTGCGGAAGAAATCATCTGCGCGATCACCGTGCCCAGCGCCACGCCTGCCACGTCCATTTTGCAAACCGCCACGAAAAATATATTCAGTCCCACGTTGGAAACGCCCGCCGCACACAGAAACAGAAGGGGATTTTTGGAATCCCCGCGCGCACGGCAGAGAGACGATCCGAAATTATACAAAAGGTTAAACGGCATTCCCGCAAAATAGATCTGCAGATACAGCGTCGAAAGGGGCAAAACGCTGTCCGCGGGGACGTTCATCATGAGCAGCAAATATTTTGAACAGCACACCCCGCACACGCCCACGATAACCCCGCCGATCAGGCTCAGAGAGATCGCCGTATGCACCACACGATCCAGCCGTTCCTCGTTTTTCGCGCCGATCCAGCGCGCCGCGGCGGTACACGAACCCACCGAAAGCCCCAAAAACAAGTTGACCGTCAAATTGATCAGCGATCCCGTCGATCCCACGGCGCCCGCCGATACGTCGCTCGCAAATCTGCCCAGCACGATGATGTCCGACGCATTGTACAAAAGCTGTAAAATTCCCGTCAGCATGATCGGAAGGGAAAATAAAAAGATCTTTCCAAGGAGCGGACGCTCCGTCATATCCAGTTCTTTATTCTTCGTTCTCTCTCTCATAGTCAAAACATTATAGTACGCAAAGGCGCATTTGTCAAAGTTTTCCGCCGTTTAATTTTCTTTTTCGGAAAGTTCTTTTACTTTTCCGATCACGTACGATTCCGCATTCATGCCGATCACAAAAAAGGCGACCCCGAACAGCGGCAAGGCTATGCACAGTCCCGCCACTCCGTTCAGAACAACCCCAGCAACCGCCACGATCGCCGCGCTCAGAACATAAACCGCCGCATTCGACACCAACAGTTTACAACAGTTCTTTACCGTTACCACGCTGCGGAAGGGGAGTACCTTCCGCCCGTGCAGAAGATACGCTTCCAAAAGCGACACCGCTCCGAACAGAAGAAGCGCCGCCAGTGCCGCCGCAAATCCCCGGCCCGGTTTTACCGATACCCGCGTGCATACCATGAGCAAAAGGGTCGCAAATACGGCATCGAACAGCATCCCGGGCAGAAGATTGCGCCACCCACGCCGCGCGATCTCCCTGCGCACAAGCCACTGCGTCAGAAACAATCCGCACGCGAGCCCCAGCGCCGCAAACACCGCAACAACCACAGCCTGACGCACGATCCCTTCCGCCGCCGCACGGATCAGCTGCTCCGCTTCCGCCGCATAAGCATCATAATCTTCCGCGAACGGTTTCACGCACTGTTCCAGCGTTTCGTTCAGCCATGACCTGTTCAAAACCTGCAAAAGCGCCTGCAACGGATTGCTCCAGTCCAACTCCGATACCCGCATCCACAGGCTCTGCATCATTTCGCTTCCGCTCAGCGTGCTCTCCCCGAAAATCTGCTGCATTTGCGCCGCAAAATCTTTCAGGATCGCCGCCATCCGCGGAAGGCTCACCGAAAGCCCCAGCACCAAACCGAAAAAGAGCACGCCCATCGGCACGAATACGTACTTTAACCCTTTTAAAAAATTGCGTATCCCCTGTAAAATCATTTTTTCTCCCCGCTTGGAACGTTTTTGCACGTTCCAAGCGCCTCTAAAATAAAATAACACCCCGTTTGCTGTATGCAAACGGGGTCAGATCCATTATTCTTCATCTTTCGCGGGTTTATCGTTTTCCGTCTTTATGTCGTTCGCGTTTCCGAGGAAGGTTCCGAAATAGGGCTGCCGTTTGGAACGGGGCAGTCCCGAAGCGCGCGGTTTGTCGTCGCGGTTAGAGAATTTGCGGTCGCGGTCAAAACCGCCTTTGCCGCCGCGTTTATCGTCCCTGCGGTCGCGGTTGAATCCGCCCTTGCCGCCGCGGTCGAACCGAGGTTTCCCGCCGCGTCTGTCCGGCTTGTCCGCACCGGGTTTGAGGTTGTTCGGGATCACAACGATAAAGCGATTGGGCTCTTTCCCTTCGCTCGCCGTCTTAACTTCTGTACTGTCAGCCAGCGTTGCATGGATGATGCGGCGCTCGTAGGGGGTCATCGGCTCGAGCGAAACCTTTCTTCCCAGCCGTACCGCTTTCTCCGCCAGCTTCTGCGCCAGTCTGCGCAGCGTCTGTTCGCGCTTTTCGCGGTAATTTTCGCAGTCGACCACCACGCGTTTGTATTCTTCGCGCCCGATGTTCGCAACCGCGCCCGCCAGTACCTGCAAAGCGTCCAGAACTTCGCCTCTGTGCCCGATCAGCGCATAATTGTTATTCGTTACCACGTTGATCTTCGTGTTTTCTTCGTTTTCTTCCAGTTCCGTCGTCGCATTCACGCCGAGAAGGTCAAATAAACCTTCCAAAAATGCCATTGCTCTTTCGCCGTCCGTCTTTTTCTTGGAAACCGCGACGCGCGCCGGCGTTCCTTTGCTGAACAATCCGCCCTTTTTTCCTTCTTCCAGGACTCTGATCTCCGCTTCTTCTTTGGTGAGCCCCAGCGTTTTCAGCCCGTTCTCGACGGCCTCTTCCACCGTCTTTCCGCTGAATTCGTATTCCGTCATTGTTTTTTCCCTCCGTTCCGCGTGCTTTCCGGCTTTCTCGCCGCCTGCGGAATCCGCTTATTATATTTTTCCTGTATTTCCCGTTCTTCGATCGCACGGAATTTCTTATCGATGACCAGATTGATCAGCAGGGTACTGATGATCCCGTAAATACTGCTCGTGATCATGTAGATGGAGAACGCGGCACTGTAAAAGAATGAGAAAATACCGAACATGACCGGCATGATGATCATCATCATTTTCTGTGTTTTCTGACCGCGTCCGTCCGCCGTCTGCAATTCGTTCTGCGCCTTCTGGCTCTTCATGATAATGAACTGCGAGAGGAACATCGACCCGATGGAGATGACGATCAGGATATAATAGCCGTTCGCGGCGCTTTTTTCCGCGCTCAGATTTTTGGTGATCTCATCGTAAAGATCCTGGCTCATACCCGATTCTTTCTGCACGGGGTGCTGATAACTCGTATCGGGCAGCCAGATATTTTTCACCCAAAGGAAATGGGAATTTTTCGTTTCGTACTGTGCCTGTGCGGCGTTTCTTCCGATCCTGCGCATGGCGAGCACGGCCTGATCGTCGCGGGAAAGATCCTTTCCTTCCTCGTTTTCCTGCGCCCAAGCCAACGCATCGGAAAGCGTCTTGTCCGAACCGTTTTCTGCCGCGGCAAAGAGTGCGTCGGTGCGCACGTAGTAGATGGGATCGCCCGTCGGGATCTGATTCCAATCCGCCGCTTCGTTCATGCCGTTGACTTCGTTCGGATCAAGCCCGTCGGCAAGGTTCGCGGCGCGCGTAAGAACGACGCGGATGAGTTTATCCTCGCTCTCGTACGTTTCGACGCGCGTATAAAGGCGCGTACCGTCTTCGTTGAGCTTGTCCGCCTGCGTATAGGTGATCGACACGGGATCCGACTGCGCGGTGTCGGGCGCATACGCGAGCACGGCATTGTTATAAGCCGCCGTCATATTGCGGTAAACGTCGACGTTGGTATAAGCCGAATAATCGGAAAACGCACCCAAAACCACCATGAACAGTACGAGCGTTACGATCATGGGCAGGCAGGCGCCCCAGAGCGAATAGCCGTTTTTCTTATACATTTCCATCATTTTGGAATTGTACATCTGCTGATCGTTCTGGTACTGTTTTTGCAATTTTTCCAGCTGCGGGCGCATTTTTTCCATTTTCAGGCTGTTTTTGCGCATCGCGGACTTGGAATAAATATCCAGCGGCAGGGTGATGGTTTTGAGAATGAGCGTAAAGAGGATGATACCGAGCCCCACATAGGGCACGAGTTCAACGATCCATTTTACGATGTTTCCCAGAAAGTTCAGACCTTCCCCGAAAGCCGCGTCGTGAATGAAAATGGTCGAATCCAATAAATATAACATTGTTTTCTTAAATCCAAAATAAATTTTCGGCGCAGGCGCCCATACGGCGCGCGGACCCGAGCGCAGTCAGTAAAGCCAACGCACTTTGAAATAATTTTCCGGAACAGGGTCGTAGCCCCCCTTGGAAAAGGGGTTGCAGCGAAGGATGCGCCAGCATCCGAGCAAAATTCCGATCAGTACGCCGTGATTGTTGATCGCTTCCAGCATATACTGCGAGCAGGTCGGGCGGTACAGACAGGTCTTGTGTGAAAAATATTTCTGATAAAACACGATCAGGTGCATGCACGCCATTTTCAAATAAGGCCGCAGCACCGTCGAACGCAGATACTTCCACGCCCTTCGCACATCCTGCCGCGTCATGAGAGCAGGCCTTCTTTCCGCAAAGCGGTCCTGAGGCTGTTCCGAAAACCCGCCAGGGTATATTCTTCCGCCTGTTTGGGGATCAGGATCACCGCGTATTCGCCTTTCAACGCCGCACTTTCCGCGCGGAACGCTTCCCGCAGCAGCCGCTTGATCCGGTTCCGCTTTACGCTCGACCCGTGTTTCTTGCTCACGCACAATCCCAGAGCCGTTTGCTTTGCAGGCCGATACAGCAGAATTAAAGCAGGGGAAAAACATTTTTTTCCCCTTGAAAACAATTTCTGAAAATCGCTGTTTTTCTTTAACCGTTTATACAAACCGCACCTTGCGCCCTTCCGTTATGCGCTGAGCTTCTTTCTGCCCTTGTTTCTCCTTCTCTTGAGCGTCTTGCGTCCGCCCTGCGTCTTCATTCTCTGACGGAATCCGTGTACTTTGCTTCTCTGTCTCTTTTTGGGCTGATATGTTCTTTTCATGGTATCCCTTTGCTCCTATATTAAATATTGTCTTTTTTAAAACCTTTTTTCATTATACATAAAAAAACTTGTCTCTGTCAACCGTTTTTATGCCGTTGTACGCACGGGAAGTATCAAATAAAGGTAAGAATCTCCTTCGGCAGGGGTGAGAACGCAGGGCGCCACCGCTCCGTTGAATCCGATCCGCACCGTTTCGTCCGTCGCCGCGTTGAGGCATTCGCTCACATATTTGCAATTGAGCGCGATCTGTACATCTTTTCCTTCCAGCATGATCTTGACGCTTTCGTTGACGCGCCCAATCATCGTATTCGACGAAACTCCCATGCTCCCTTCGCGGATATCGAAGGTAACAATGCTGTTCTTATCCGTGCGCGCCAGTACCGCCGCGCGCTCCACGCTCTCGTTCAGCGCTTCCTTTTCCACCACGATCTCGCTCGTGAATTCCTTCGGCACGATGTTGGAAACGTTCACGAATTCGCCTTCGTACAGTCTGCTGGTCAGGACCGTATCGTCGATGCTCACCATCAGCATGTTTTTCTGCACAAAGATCTCAATATGCTCTTCGTCCGCGCCCAGCATCCGCCCGATCTCGTTGAGCGTTCTGCCCGGGCAGATGATCTTGATATCTCCCGTCATGCTCAAAATATTCTTGCGGCATACCGCCATCCTGTATCCGTCGAGCGCGGTGAAGCAGATCCTTCCGTCCTGCGTCTGCACCAGCACCCCTTTGAGCACCGGCCTCGAATCGTCCTGCGCGCAGCAGAACGTCGTCTTTGCGATCAGCTCTTTCAGATCTTTTGTCAGAAGTTCTACTTTCTTTTCCCCGATATTCGCGTCGATCGCCGGGAAATCGTCGGCATTGAGAAGCTGCATCGAGCTTTCCGAGTCCGCATAGGTGATGATCACGCGCCCGTCTTCCGTCGCCAGCGTGATCTGCTCGTTTTCCAGTTTCTTGATAAAATCCGAAAAGAACTTTCCGGGTACGCAGATCGCACCTTCTTCCAGTACTTCCGCTTTGATCTTGCGCTGGATCGCGATCTCTCCGTCCGTCGCGATCAGAGTGATCGAATCATTTTCCGCCGTGATCTTTACACATTCCAGGATCGGATTGGTCGTCTTCGTGCTGCATGCCTTCGCTACTTTCAGCACCGCGTCCGATAATTCGATTCCTTCGCAGATGATTTTCATATCTTCCTCCTGCCGTCCTTTCCGCTTTTTTATCCCGTTCTCTCTCTATGCGCGGAAGAACTTAATATTAATTGATTTATTTATTGGTAGATATAGTAATAGATTGTGTAGAATTGTGTATAACTCGCTTTAAATGCGCTTTCTTTTTTGAAAGCGTGCTATCATTATATAAGAAATCAAAAGAAAAAGCAAGCCGTTCAAGCGCAAATCGCTGTGGATAACCGTACTTTTTTTTGTGGATGGAATTGTCAGTAAAAAGTGGATGAGTGGATAAGTCGGGAGAATTTTTTTGTGCGGCAGCGGCAAAATGAATACTTGTCCACGTCAAAAAGGACAAGTTGTCAAGAAAATCACAGGAGTTATCCACAATTATCCACAAACGCACAGCGCTTTTTCAGCAAAAAAACGGCCGTCAAAAGTGGATCCTGAAAAATAAAATAAAAAAATATGGAAAGGGGTAAGAAAGGGAAAATTTTGTAAACAAATCTGAAAAAACGTTTGCAAAGTACAAAATGTATGTTATAATGAAATCATGCAGGACTATAAAAAGCTGATAGAGGAAGGAGAGACGGGCGAAAAGTTCAAGGAATTTTATCGCCTGCTCACGCAATACAATGAAAAGGTGAACCTGACGCGGATCACGGACGAAGAGGAATGCAAGGTCAAACATTTTCTCGATTCCCTGGCGGGGGAGAAATATTTTCTGCAGGGGGATCTGTGTGCGGAAGTGGGATCGGGGGGAGGATTCCCGTCCATACCGCTCATGATCGTGCGGCCGGATCTGAAATTCACGCTGATCGAATCGGTGGCGAAAAAATGCGCTTTTCTGGAAAAGGCGGTCGGGGAACTGGGACTGAATGCGAAGGTAGTCTGCATGCGCGCGGAAGATGCGGCGCGGGAGAAATCGATGCGGGAAGCGTTCGGTGTCTGCTGTGCGCGCGCGGTGGCGCGGCTGAACACATTGAGCGAATACTGTATCCCGTTGGTAAAAACGGGGGGAAGGTTCATCGCTTATAAAGGAAGTGCGGCAAAGGAAGAGATCACGGAAGCGCAGCACGCGCTGGATGTTCTGGGCGCGAGGGAGATCGCGGCGGAAACCTTTCTGCTCAGCGAAGAGGCGGGCGAAAGAACGCTGTTCGTGGCGGAAAAAGTAAAACCGACTCCTGCGGCATATCCGCGGGGGAGGGGCAAGGAACGCAGCAAACCGCTGTAACCTGAAAGCAAATCAATCGGAGGAAAAGAAAAACATGAGTGCATGGTTCGCGTCTTTGAGCGGACTGGAAATTGCGTATTTTATCATTGCGTGTATCGGTACGCTGGCGCTTCTGATCCAGATCATTCTGATGATCATAGGCGCGGGCGGCGATGCCGATATGGATATGGACACCGATACCGACGGCGACGGTTCTTTTGATTCGCATACGGATACGGGCGTATCTCTGTTCACGCTGAAAGGGCTTACCGCCTTCTTTGCGATCGGCGGCTGGACGGGTATGCTGATGCTTTCCTACAACATAAACGTAGGGATCAGCGTGGCTGTTTCCGTCGTTGCGGGACTTGCGGCGTATTTCGTGGTCTGGGGACTGATCCGTCTGGTGCTGCGCCTGCAGGAAGACGGCACGGCCGACTACAGTACGGCGATCGGAAAAGAAGCGACGGTGTATGTGAGCATCCCCGCAAACCGCAGCGGGCGCGGGAAAGTTACGCTCATATTGCAGGGGCGCTTTACCGAAGCGGATGCGGTTACGGACGAAGAAGAAAAGATCCCCGTCGATGCGGCGGTGGAGATCACGGGAATGGCGGGCGACGCGTATCTCGTAAAAAAGACAAAAAAGAAAACAGAATAACGGAAAATAAAAAAGGAGAACGAAAAACATGCAACCCTGGATCATTGTTCTGATCATAGTGGCGGTACTGGTTTTGTTCATGATCTTGCTGATGGTGCTGACGCGCTATAAAAAGTGTCCTCCGAACAAGATCATGGTCATTTACGGTAAAGTGGGGGCGGACAAAGCGGGAAATACCCGCAGTGCCAAGTGTATTCACGGCGGCGCGGCGTTCATCTGGCCGCTGGTGCAGTCGTTTACTTATCTGGATCTGACGCCGCTGTCCATTTCGGTGGATCTCAAGAGCGCGCTGTCGCGGCAGAACATCCGTATCGACGTGCCGTCCATTTTCACGGTCGGTATCTCGACGGAGCCGACGGTCATGGAAAATGCGGCGGAACGCCTGCATAATCTGAAGATGGCGGAGATACAGGAACTGGCGAAAGATATCATTTTCGGACAGTTGCGTCTGGTCATCGCGACGATGAACATCGAAGAGATCAACACCGACCGCGACAAATTCCTGGAAGCGATCTCAAGGAACGTGGAAGGGGAACTCAAAAAGATCGGTCTGCGCCTGATCAACGTAAACGTAACGGATATTTCGGACGAATCGGGCTACATCATCGCGCTCGGAAAGGAAGCGGCGGCAAAGGCGATCAACGATGCGAAGATCTCGGTGGCGGAAGCGAACAAGATCGGTTCGATCGGCGAAGCGAACGCGAAAATGGAAGAACGTGTACGCGTAGCGGAAGCGGAAAGCGAAGCGATCAAGGGTGAAAATAAGGCGAAAGCGGAAATCGCCCGCACGCAGGCAGAACTGCGCGAGAAGGAAGCGGAAGCGATGAAGCTGGCGGTAACGGCGGAAAAAGTCCAGGCGGCGAAAGCGCTGGAAGAGTCGTACGCGGCGGAAAAAGAAGCGGAAATCGCGCGTGCGGCGCGCGAAAAGGCGACGCAGGAAGCAGACGTCATCGTCAAATCGGAGATCCAGAAACGCCAGAAAGAGATCGAAGCGGACGCGGAAGCGGAGCAGATGCGGCGTAAGGCCGGCGGTGAAGCGGACGCGATCTATGCGAAGATGGAAGCGGAAGCGCGCGGTATTCGCGAAAAGCTTAGCAAACAGGCGGAAGGTATGGATGCGCTCGTGAAAGCGGCGGGCGGCGAAGCGAACGACGCGGTTCGCCTGATGATCGCCGATAAGATCGAACAGCTCGTTGCCGAACAGGTGGAAGCGATCAAGAACGTCAAGATCGACAAAGTAACCGTGTGGGACGGCGGCGAAGGCAAAGACGGAAAGACGGCCACGGCCGGATTTTTGAGCGGACTTTTAAAGAGTCTGCCGCCTTTGGAAGAGATGTACAATATGGCGGGACTGTCGCTGCCGAAAGTCGTGGCGCCGCAAAAAGAAGCGGAAAGCAAGGCTGAGAAAGCGGAAGAAAAAGCGGTACCTGCGCCGAAAAAAACGGAAGGAAAGACCGATAAGAAATAGGGAAGAGGTAAGAAAGTGTCATCTTGCGCATTGACGGGGCACAGAGATCTTCGGAAAGATTTTTCCGAAGATCTGCTGGAAAAGCAATTGGAAGAACTTATCGAAAACGGAACGGACACATTTTATTGCGGAATGGCTGTGGGATTCGATCTCGAATGTGCGAAGATCCTGTTGCGTGGCAAGGATAGGTATCCGATAAAGCTGGTCGCGTGCATACCGCATCCGAATCAGAGCGAAAGGTTTTCGCCCTACTGGAAAAAGGAATACGACGAATGTGTCGCAAAGGCGGACGAAAAAGTAATAGTCAGCAAGGAATTTTCCAATGGCTGTATGCAAAAGCGGAATCGTTACATGGTTGACCATGCGGATTTTGTTTTTGCGTACCTGTACAGCGAAACGGGCGGAACCGCGTCGACGGTTCGGTATGCAAGGCAGAAAGAAAAACCCGTTCGTTTTTACGGACAGCCGTATCTGCCTTTTTAAAACTGACAGAATGACAACGTAACAAAAAGCGGGAAACGTTTATGCGTTTCCCGCTTTTTTTGAATAAAAGGAATTATTTATGCGCGAAAATAATTCTTAGAAAGGGAGTTTAAGAAGCAAACAGAAAAATTTTTATGTTCTTCAGGGAAGAAGCCCCGACGACGCAAAATATTTTGTGTCGTCGTTTTTTTTGAAGCAGAATTTTTATGAGAACCGATTGTATTTCTGCTTTAGCCCTTCATTTTTAGCGGAACAGGAGTTGCGTTTAATAAAAAAACGTGGCAGAAATTTTTTGACTGCGTTTTGATTTAGAATAAACGACCCCATCCGACTGCCTATGTTCGCACCGATCGCGAGGAAAAATCCCGATTTGCTTTGTAGAAATTTGATGAAATTTTTAAAAATTGCTCATGTATAGAATTAGCCGATCTGCCCGCCCGCTCCGCTGACGCTTCGCTCGCCGAACTTAATCGAAAAATTTTTTAAAAATTTAATTTACCATGGTTAATTTTCTTGACTTTAAAAGTTAAATGTAGTAAACTCTAAACAGTTAATGAAAGTTAACCAATAAATGGCAGAAGGAGAAGAGAAAAATGCCTTTGACGATGGCGCCCGTTGGGGAGGAAGTTACGGTAAAGAGGGTGCTGGCGGATGAACGCAGCAAGCGGTACTTTGCAAGCCTCGGAATTGCGGAAGGGACAAAGCTGACTGTATTTTCGAGCGTACAGGGGAGCGTGATCGTAAAGGTATGCGGCGCGCGTCTGGCGCTGGGTAAAGATATGGCGGTCAAAATTCTGGTATGACGTAACATAAGAAAACAAACGTTGAAGTGTTGCAAAGATACAAAAAAGGCCGCGCGAAAGATAGCAGGCAAAACGAAAAAGGCGGAAAAAAGAAAGGCGCGCGGCGGAATAAATATAAAAATGGCGCGTATGCGTTTGGAGGAAGGAATGGAAAAGAAGCTGAGTGAATTCAAAGCGGGAGAGAGCGGAGAGGTCAAGAAGATCGACGGAGAAGGGCAGATCCGAAGGCGTATTTTTGACATGGGGGTAACGCCCGGGGCGCATATCAGGCTGAGGAAAGTGGCGCCTTTGGGGGATCCCGTAGAAGTTACCGTGCGCGGATACGAACTGACGCTGCGGAAAAGCGAGGCGGCGTGTGTGGTGATGGAAGTAAGCGGCAAAAAGCCGAAAGAACAATAAAAAAGGAGAAAAAGATGCTGAAATTTGCATTGGCGGGCAATCCGAACTGCGGAAAGACGACGCTGTTCAATGTGCTGACCGGGAGCACGGCGCATGTAGGGAACTGGCCGGGCGTTACGGTAGACAAGAAAGAAGGTACATATAAAAAGCTGAACGTACCTGTTTCGGTGGTGGACTTACCCGGGATTTATTCTTTATCGCCGTACACGCCGGAGGAAGTGGTATCGCGGAATTTTATTTTGGATGAAAAGCCGGATTGTGTGATCAACGTGATCGACGCGACGAATCTGGAGCGGAATTTGTATCTGACGACGCAGCTGATGGAGATCGACGTACCGGTGGTGGTGGCGTTAAACATGATGGACGCGGTGCAAAGGCGCGGGGAGAAGATCGACGCGGCGAAGCTGGAAGAAAAACTCGGAATGCCTGTTGCGGAGATTTCCGCCTTGAAGGGGCAGGGGATCCGGGCGCTGATGGAGCGGGCGTACAGGGCGGCGAAGCAAAAGCGTGCGGGGAGGACGGTATTGGCGGAAACGCCGCTCGCGCACGTGATCGACGATGTGCGGATCGCTTTGGACGGAAAGGAAACGGAAAACGCGTTGTTTCATGCGGTGAAGCTGGCGGAAGGGGACGAACTGGAAGTAAAGATGCATCCCGACGAGATGAAGATGGTAGCGGGGTTCAAGAAGCAAGCGGGGAAAGAGCTGTTCGGCGGCGATTTTGAAGCGCTGATCGCGGACGCGCGTTACAAATACATAACGTCGAATTTTTCGGCGGTGGTAGAGCGTACGAAGCGGGCGGAGAAGATGACGAAATCGGAGAAAGCGGATCGGGTACTGACGCATCGGATCTGGGGGATACCGATCTTTTTGGTTATTTTGTTCGGGCTGTTTCATCTGACGTTCGGGGAAGATTTTCTGTATCTGAACGCAATAGCGAAGCTGTTTACGGGCGGAGCGGGATTTGCGCAGGACGTAGACGCGGGCGGCGAAGTTCTGAACGCATTTGTCAAGGTATTTTACAGTTCGGCGGGGATATCGACGCCGGGGGCTATTTTATTCAACCTGACGGGATTTGTATGTGATCAGATCGGCGGCGGCATTGCGGCGGGCCTGGAAAATGCAGGCGCGGCGGCATGGGCGCAAGGGCTTGTGAACGAAGGGATCTGGGCAGGACTTTCGGGGGTGTTGTCGTTTGTACCGCAGATCTTGTTCCTGTTTTTACTGATTTCGATATTGGAAGATTCGGGGTACATGGCGCGCGTGGCGTTCATACTGGACAGGGCATTCCGCAAGTTCGGGTTATCGGGTCGGGCGTTTATACCGATGATCATGGGATTCGGGTGTTCGGTGCCGGCGGCGATCAATACGCGCACGCTTGCGGACGAAAAAGAGCGGGTGATGACCAACCGCGTGATACCGTTTTTCACGTGCGGAGCGAAGGCGCCGATTTTGGCGGCGGTTTGCGGGGCGGTGGCGTCGCAGTATACGAGCGTGAATGCAGATCTGCTGGTTTTTGCCTTGTACGTATTCGGTATGGCGATGGCAGTGATCTCGGTAGCGGTGATGCGTCAGACGACGATGCGAGGGGAAGCGGCGCCGTTCATCATGGAACTTCCCGACTATCATTTGCCGCAGTTTCGATCGCTGATGGTGCATTTATGGGATAAATTAAAGCATTACATCAAGAAGGCGTTTACGATCATAGTGGCGAGTGCGATCGTGATCTGGTTTTTGTCGAATTTCAACTGGAGCTGGCAGATGGTGGGGATCGAAGAATCCATTCTGTACAGTATCGGGTCGTTTGTGCAGTGGGTATGCACGCCGATGGGATTCGGATTGCAGCTTGGAACATTCGGCTGGGTGTTTGTCGTGGCGGCGGTTACGGGTCTGATCGCGAAGGAAAACGTGATCGCGACGTTTTACGTGCTGGTACCTGCGATCGGGGCGGTTTTGCCGGGCTGGGATGACGGAGAAAGCGGGATCGGCGCGGTGGTGGCGCTGATGCAATCGACGGGCATCACGTGGCAGGCGCTGATCGCCTTTACGGTATTCAATATGCTGACCATTCCGTGTTTTGCGGCGGCGGCGACCGTTCGCGGCGAAACGCCGAAAGGGAAATTCAAATGGACGGTGGCGTTTTGGATGCTCACTTCCTATCTGACGGCGACGGCGGTATATCTGGTTCTTACCTGGTGGTGGACGGTGTTCATCGTGGCGGCGCTGGCGGCAGGATTTATCGGATTTATCATCTTACGAAACCGCGGCGCGATCGTATGCAAAAAAAAGGAAAAAGGCGCCGTTTCGAAATAAAAAGGCGTAAATGCAAAAAAAAAGCCGAAAATACGGAATAAAAGCGGGCGCCTTTGCAATAAACTGTAAAAAAGAGAAAAAACGCGGAACGTGCCGTCGTTTTTGAGACGACGGCACCCCGAAAGGAGTAAAATATGCTGAATCTGTTGACGGTGGCGGGAACGATCGTGAGCATAGCGGTCGGAGTCGTGGCGGCAGGCCTTGTCGTGTTTGCGATCGGGTATAAGATCTGGTGTAAAAAGCACGGGAAGAGCGGCTGCGGCTGTGATTGTTCTTCCTGCGGATGCTGCTCCTGCCACACGAAAGAAAAAAAAGAGGAAAAGAAACAGTAATCCGAAAGGAAAATGCGGCGATCCTGTCCGATCGGATGAGCTTTTGCAGGAATCGGGCAGGGAAAAGAATGTTCGCCGCACGATCGTCCGCGACGACGCAAATATTTTGCAATGCCGCGGGAAGGATGAAAGAAAATTTTTTTAATAAAACTGCTTACACGAATGTAATCTCCAAATAGTAAAAATCCTGCCGCGGAAATTTTTCCGCGGCAGGATTTTGTTTAGAAAAACTGAATCTGAAAGTGGCCGCAAAACCGTGAGCCGACAGCTTTTCAGACAGTTTCGGTTTTGGTTTACGCCTTTGGCGCGCAGTATCGACGCTCGTTTTTGGCACACGGTTTCGGCATATGGTTTCGGCGCACGGTTTTGGAAAACGGCACAAATACGGCAGAATTTAAAAACAGTAGAGGAATTTTAAAAAACGAATATATGGAGCAAGAAAAGAGCCGCCCATTCAAAAATCGGGCGGCCGTAAATTCTACTGAAACATTATTTCTGCATGGCTTTTATCATCTGCACGGCGGCGTGTTTCTGCTCTTCGGAGAGCTTGCGAAATGCAGATAAAAGATCAATTTCTTCGCCGGTCAGATCGTCGGTATCGACGTCAAAAAGAAGCGTCGCCAGATGAATTTCCAGCGCGTCGCAAATTCCTTCCAAAACATCCAGCGTCGGCATCGTCTGCCGCGTTTTCCAAGAGTTGATCGTATTATGAGAAATACCCGCTTTTTCGCTCATCTTATTAACAGACATGCCCTTTTTCAGCCGAGCCTTTTCAACTTTATCAAAAATTGCCATAGAATCTAACATATTTCCACCTTGATTTTATTTTACTTCAACAAATATAGAAATATGTCAAGAATAATTGGTTGTAAATTCAATCATTTATGAAAAATACCGCCCATCTATAAAAAGATGAGCGGTAAAAGGAAAAGCCGTTGCGAATGCAAAAAAAACTATGGAAAAAAGTGATAAAAAGAGTTATTGAAAGACCGCAGGCAAAAAAACGAAACAAAACGGGAGAGAATATCGTATTTTTGCGGAGTGGTCTTACAAACCAAAGGGAAAAACGCAACGGCCGAAGGATATTCAATAGCAAGCAGTTTGAGAAACGACTATTGTAAAATCGGCGCCGTTTGCAAAAGAAAGTTGCAAGGCAGAATCTTTCTGCTGAATTTCTGCATCGAACATATCCTGCAATGCGAGAGAGAGCAAAGAAAGAAAATCTTTTTCCGAATATTTGTTGTTCAGGGATACGAAAATCTCGTCCTGACTTTTCGTGATCGTGCAATCGGCTACGTCTTGCAGGGCTTGTACCGAATAATCAATAAAATCGTTTGTTTTAAAAAATCCGTTCTTCTGCGAAAACACTTTTTGAAGATTTTTTACTGTTAACTTGTACATTTTAATTTACTCCTTTGTGTCTGTGTGCTTCAGACGTTTTTGATGTCTCTATTATACTACAAACACCAAACACTTTCAACTTATGTTGACGGTAGAAAAACGTCGAGTTTATGGAAGTTTTGTCGAATACTGTCGACTGCGGCACAAATCACAATCCATCGTGTAAAATCCGATAGAAAAACCGCGAAAAATTTCTCTGCAAAAAAACCCAAAAATCGTCAGAATCTTTGCGTATTTTGCTGTCCGCTACGCCTGGCGATTGCCCGTCGCGGAGTCTGCCGCTATGCCTGGCGATTGCCCGTTGCGGTGTTTGCCGCTACGCCTGGCGATTGCCTGCCGCTTTTTCTGTTTTTCGGACACGACGGCCGAAAAAATTGCCCGAAGCCGCAAGAAAACGGCTTCGGGCAACGCTGATTTATAAAATTGTGTTATTGGAAAGAAACGTATTTATAAAATCTGCAGGAAAAATGCTTTCAAATAGGACGTTTCTTCGGCGGCGAGCAGGGCAGGGTGATCGGGTGCCTGAACGCGCGTTTCCAGTATTTTGACTGTCTTTCCCGCTTCGCGCGCGCTTTCGCGCAGCATTTTTTCAAAGAGCGGCGCGGTCATGTAGTGAGAGCAGGAACAGGTGATCAGAAATCCGCCGCGGCGCACGAGTTTCATGGCGGTGATGTTCACGTCTTTGTAGCCGCGGTACGCATCCTGTACTTCTGCCGCGCTCTTGCAGAACGCGGGAGGATCGAGGATCACCGTATCAAACAATTCTCCGTCCGCGCGAAATTTGCGCAACTGTTCGAATGCGTCCGCGCAGACCGTCTTTATATTTGAAAATTCGTTCAGCTTTGCGTTTTCCGCCACGTTATCCAGTGCAAATTGCGAAATGTCCAGCGCCGTAACTTCTTTTGCCGCCGTCGCAGCATTCAGCGAAAATCCGCCGCTGTTGCAAAAACAATCCAAAACTTTTGCGTTCCTGCAATACCTGCGCACCGCAAATCTGTTTTCTTTCTGGTCCAGAAAATAACCCGTCTTTTGCCCGTTCTTTACGTCTACGCACATTTTCAGTCCGTTTTCCGTAACAAAAATTTTATCGGGAACTTCTCCGTACAGAGTCTTGTTTTCCAAGGGAAGTCCTTCTTTCTGCCGCACGGGCGCATCGCCGCGCTGGTAGATCCCTTTCGGCGAAAACAGCGTTACAAAAGCATTCACGATCAGCTCTTTCCGACGGTCGATCCCCAAAGAAAGAGGTTCTAAAACGATGTAATCCCCGTAACGGTCGGCAATCAGCGCCGGCAGTCCGTCCGCTTCCGCAAATACAACCCGATAACAATCGCTTTCCTTGCCGAACAAAACTTTCCGAAGCTGCGCCGCTTCCGCTATGCGATTTTTGTAAAATTCTTCGTCGTCCGTTTCATCCCCGCGGATAAAGACGCGCACCAAAATCTTCGATAAATGATTGATGTATCCCTTCCCGATATACCGCCCGTCAAACGAACATACTTCCGCCAGCGCTCCGTTTTTGTCTTTTCCTTCGATCTTCGCTACTTCGTTCGCATATACCCAGCTGTGTCCTGCCAGGATCCGCTTTTCTTCTCCGCGCTTTAAATAAATTTTGTACGGCATTTTTTCGCCTCTCCGCTTTATTTTCTTCGCTATTATAACAAATACGCGCCGCAAACGCAAGCAGGCGGCAGTAAAAACCTGTTTGCCCCATCAAAACGGGGCAATTCATCGTTGCGACAGAAAAACGTGCGGGATAACGTTATGCAAAGGCAAGCGGCGAAAATTGCGGAAAAGGAAAAAATACAGGCTTTATATTTTTCAGCGGAAAGAAAAAATGTTTTGGTAAAAGTAAAAGAAAATGGGGAGGCAAGGGGAAGTCGCCTTTCGTTTCGCATGAAACGAAAGGTCGGGCAAAGACGCGGGAAAACGGGCGGAACCGCAAATATCTTGACAAAGAAGCGCCAATGTTTTACAATAGGAAAGAAAAACGGTATGATTTTGAAGGATCCCGAGTAAGATAGTTACAGCGAGGTGATGCGATTTTGTTGGCGGATGAAATAAAAGGATGCAACGGCAAGCGTGCGGAGGAATATGCGCGGCAGCTGCGCGAGGAGTTGCTGGGAGCGGTACGCGAGAACGGCGGGCATCTTTCTTCCAACCTTGGGGTTGTGGAGCTGACGGTAGCTCTGTATTCGGTATTTGATTTCCCGAAGGATAAACTGATATTTGATGTAGGGCATCAGAGTTATGCGCACAAACTGATCACGGGCAGGACGTTGGATACGCTGCGCAAAAAGGGCGGCGTGAGCGGATTTCCCGATCCCGAGGAGAGTGAATACGACGCATTCATAGCGGGGCACAGCGGCACGTCGGTTGCGGCGGGGCTCGGAATGTGTGCGGCGCGGGATCTTCGCGGCGAAGATTACAAAGTTATTTCTTTTATCGGCGATGCGTCGCTGGGAAACGGCACGGCGCTGGAAGCGATCTTTGCCACGGAGAAAAAACCTGAAAATTTTGTCGTTGTTCTCAACGACAACGGGATGTCCATCGATAAAAACCATTCGGCGCTGTACCGTTCGCTTTCCAAAATGACGGCAAAGCGGCGGTATCGTACATTCAATTCCTTTCTGAGCCGCACGTTCAAGGAAACGGGGGCATTCGGGAAGAAGCTGCGCAAAGTAAAATACACGCTGAAAGGCTGGCTGAACAAAAACGACTTTTTCGAGCGGTGCGGATTCAAATACATCGGGCCGGTCAACGGGCACGATCTGCATGAATTGATCGAAGTCCTGACAGACATCAAAAAGCTGCGCGAACCCGTATTTTTGCATGCGGTAACATTGAAAGGCAAGGGATATGAAGCGGCGGAAGCGGACCCTGCGCGTTTTCACGGGGTTGCGCGCAACTTTGCGAGCGGCGAAAACTCTTTTTCGGTGGCGCTGGGAAGATTGCTGTGCGAGCGCGCGCAGGAAGATCCCGCGCTGGCAGCGGTAACGGCCGCCATGACGGACGGGGTAGGGCTTTCGGAATTTGCTGAAAAATTCCCGACGCGCCTTTTCGATGCCGGGATCTGCGAAGAATACGCGGTTACAATGGCAGCGGGCATGGCGAAGGGCGGACTTCGTCCCGTTGTCTGCATTTATTCGACGTTTTTGCAAAGGGCGTACGATCAGATCATTCACGACGTATGCCTGCAGAATCTGCCCGTGATTTTCTGTATTGACCGTGCCGGGTTTGTGGGGGCGGACGGAAAGACGCACCAGGGGCTTTTTGAGCTTTCGGCTCTGCGTTCGGTGCCGAACCTGCGTATTTTTGCGCCCAAGGACTGCGCGGAACTTGCGGACGTGTTCGACTACGCAAAAAGTTTGGGAGTGCCCTGCGCGATACGGTACCCGAACGGGTATGCGCCCAATTTGGGGAGCCGACAGAAGATCGGGGATTATTATCGCTGGGAAACGCTTTCGGACGGCGACGGCGTCGTCGTACTGGCGAGCGGCGCGCGCGCCGTGGCGCGTGCGCTGGAAGCGAAAAAGCGGAGCGGCACCGATTGCAGGATCGTCAACTGCCGTACGATCAAACCGCTGGACGAGCGCGTTCTGCGCGAGATCGCGGACAAAAAGATCATTACTTTTGAAGAGGGGTATTTGAGCGGCGGATTCGGTTCGGCGGTTGCCGAATATTACGCTTCCTGTGCGCAGCCCGTGCGGCTGAAGATTATGGGCGCGGAGAATAAATTTATTCCGCACGCTACCGCGGAAGAGCAGGCGCAGGATTGCCGCCTTTCCGCAAACGACCTCGCTTTAAAAATCAGGGCGTTTAGCGAACAGCCGTAAAATTATGGAACATTCTCAAACGGAGCCGATCGTGAAAGAAAAAAATTCGATACAAAAACAGGGGAACGTACCCGAAAATTTGCCGCACAACGTTAAAAATGCGGCGGAGAAGACAGACAGTACGGAAATTCCTGCAAACGAGGGGGCCGCAACAGAGAGCTCCTTTGAAAACACAGAAAGGAAAAGCGGCGGCGGAAGCTGTGCCTCCGTGCAGGAGATTTCGGCGGAAAAAGAACCCGATCTTCGCTATAAAAACGGAAAAGAAGCCGCCAAGGGCGGGCTTTTGGGATTTTTTATCGGCCTTGCGATCATTGTACCCGGCGTGAGCGGGTCGACCGTGGCGATCATTTTCCGCCTGTACGAAAAACTTTTGTACGCGCTCGGGAATATTCTGAAAAAATTCGGAAAATGCGTGCGGTTTCTGCTTCCGATCGCGGTGGGGGTCGTCATCGGGTTTGCGCTCGGATTTTTTGCCGTTCGCTATCTTTTGGATGTCAGCCCGTTTACGGTCATCGCGCTGTTTGCGGGACTCATGCTGGGCGCCTATCCCGCCGTGCTGGACGAGGTGCGTTCGGAAAAGAAAACGGCGAAAAATCTGGGCTTGTTCGTGCTGGGATTTATCATTCCCGTGGCGGTCTGTCTTGTGTCCACACTTGCCGATACAGGCGAACGCGCTCTGCAGGGACTTTCGTGGTATCATTATATTTTGTTTTTGGTGCTCGGTTACATCGTGGCGATCACGCAGGTCGTGCCGGGGCTTTCCGCAACGGCGGTCCTCATGATCGCGGGGTATTTCCAGCCGATCATGGATTCGGTCAGTTTGACCTATTGGCAGGCGGACCCTGCCGTTTTTGCGGTGTATGCGTGCCTCGGCATCGGATTTTTGGCGGGACTTGTCAGTTTTTCCAAAGGGCTTACCAAACTTTTTGAACGCCATAAAAAGACTGCGTTTTTCTGCATTTGCGGTTTGTCGCTCGCATCCATTCTGACCATGTTTTTCAATCCCGAAGTGTACGCCGTGTACCAGAATTGGGCGGGCGGCGCGCCTTTTGTTCTCGATCTGTGCCTCGGGATCCTCTTGTTCCTGGCAGGGGCGGCAGTCAGCTATCTGTTCGTGCGTTACGAACGTAAAAAGAAAATCTAAAGCAGAGAAAGTTTTTTATAAAAATTTTATAAAACTTGTCTGTAAGAGATACGAATGATCGGATAATGAATGAAGTAAAAATTTGATAAAACAGGGACAGACAGCCGTCGGCAAAATTGCCGACGGCTGTCTGTTTTGCCTGCAAAACCGCGCCCGCGCATTACTTGCGCGGGCGCGGTCGGCTTTTGGTGCAACCTACCTAAAAGAAAAAAGCAAGGCACGGAATCGCTCCGCAGACGCTTCGCAGGCGCTTCGCAGATGCTCCGCAGGTGCTCGATCAACGCTCCGCTGATCCGAAAAATCCGATCAGAGTTTAGGCGGGGAGGGAAGGCGAAACGTTAAAAATGCGGCGGCATAAATTATTTTTTTCACGGCATACTATAATTGTCGCGCGAGGAAAGAACGCGGAAAAAGCGAGCGGGTTTTATTACAAAATTATGACAAATATCCTCATAATTTTTTACAAATGGCGGCTATAATGGGGCTACAAAGTTTGAAGGAGAAAAAGAAATGAAAAAGATTCTGATGGCAATCTTGTGTGTCGCAATGGCGTGCGGCATCGGAGTCGCGGCAGTCGGCTGCGGCGGAGAAAAAATGAGTGATACGATCGCGGTGATCACGCGTGAATCCGGTTCGGGAACGCGCGGAGCATTCATCGAACTGACGGGAGTGGAGCAGAAGAATGCGGAAGGCAAGAAAGTAGACCGTACTGTATCTACGGCGGAAGTGGCGAATGCGACCAGCGTGGTTTTGCAGAAAGTTTCGGACAATCCCAGTGCGATCGGATATATTTCCCTCGGATCGCTGAACGACAAAGTGAAGGCGGTTCCGTTTGAGGGAGTGGAAGCGACGGTAGCGAACATCGAGAGCGGGGAATACACGCTTTCCAGACCGTTCAACATTGCGTATAAAGCGGACAACGACAATGCGACGCTTGCGGATTTCATCACATTCCTCAAGAGCACGAATGTAACGGAAACGATCAACAACGAGGGTTTTATTGCACCTGCGGCGACGGAAGCTTACACGAAACCGGCAACGGCTCCGACGGAAGAGCTTGTCATCAACGGATCTTCCTCCGTGCATCCGCTGATGGAAGTACTGGTGGAAGCGTATGTGGAAGCATCCGGAGTGGAAGCGAGCAAGGTGAAGCTGAGCTTTAACGATTCCACGCAGGGAATGACGGGAGCGATGAACGGCACGTACGATCTGGGTATGGCATCGCGTGAGCTGAGCGAAGACGAAGCGGCGGCGCTGGAATCTTATGTGCTGGCTACGGACGGCATTGCGGTGATCGTGAACAAAACAAACCCGATCGAAACGATCTCGAAAGAACAGCTTTGCAATATCTATATCGGCGAAGTAACGAAATGGTCGGAAATCGGCGTTACGGTAGCATAATCAAGAAAAACGGCGGGCGGGTTTGGTAAAAACCCGCTTTTACCATGTAAGGAGAAGTTATGACGGAACAAACGATGCAGGCTGCGGCGGCAGTCAAAAAGAGAACGAAGATCGCATGGAAAGAACTTTTGATGAAACTGGTCTTTATCCTGGCGGCGATCCTGTTTGTGGCGGCGGTGCTTACGATCTGCATATTTATTTTTGCGCAGGCGGTTCCGGCCGTTGCGGAGATCGGATTTTTCAAATTCCTGTTCGGGAGCGTCTGGGCGCCCAACAACGACGTGCCCAGTTACGGCATCGCGACGATGATCGTGGGCAGCTGTTACATCACGGCGGGGGCGCTCATCATAGGTGTTCCCATCGGACTTTTGACGGCGGTTTTTATGGCGCGGTATTGTCCGCGGCCTTTGTATAGGGTCATGAAGCCTATGACGAACATTCTGGCGGGGATCCCGTCCATCGTGTACGGGTATTTCGGCGTATGCGTGATGGTACCGTTCATCCGCCGCACGTTCGGCGGAACGGGTTCGAGTATTCTCACCGCGTCGGTGATTTTGGGGATCATGATCCTGCCCACGATCATCAGCGTGTCGGAGAACGCGCTGCGCGCCGTACCCAAGAGTTATTACGAAGGTGCGCTGGCGCTGGGTGCGACCAAAGAACGCGCTATCATCTTTACGGAAGTTCCTGCGGCGAAATCGGGGATCATGACGTCCATCATTTTAGGTTTGGGCAGGGTGATCGGCGAAACGATGGCGGTGGTGATGATCGCGGGGAACCAGACGGCGTTTCCTTCTTCCATTCTGGACGGCGTCCGCACGATGACGGCGAACATTGTTTTGGAACTGGGATATGCGACGGGCCTGCACCGCGGCGCGCTGATCGCCACGGCGGCGGTGCTGTTCGTGTTTATTCTGATCATAACGATCCTCGTATCACTGATACGGAAAAAGGCGAAGTAAGGAGGCGAACGGTATGGAAAAGGAAAATGCGGTGTTGGGCCGCAAAACTTTACCTCCGCAGGAAGAAACGGACGTATCCAAGATCGTACCGATCAATCGGCAGAGCTTTTCGGACAAACTGCGCGCCTACATGAAAAAGCCTTTCTCGTTTGTTGTCATGATCCTCGTGATGATCGCCGCGGCGATCACGGTGGGGGCGGTGCTTTGGGTCCTCATTTATACGCTCGCGCGCGGCATCCCCAGCCTCAAACCCGAGCTTTTTGCCTGGGAATACACGCGGAAAAATCTGTCCATGCTTCCCGCGATCATCAACACGCTCTTTATTGCGGCGCTGGCGCTCGTGATCTCTGTGCCGATCGGCGTGTTTGCGGCGATTTTTATGGTCGAGTACGCAAAATCGACCAACGTATTCGTAAAAATCGTGCGAATGGCGGCGGAAACGCTGGCGGGGATCCCGTCCATCGTGTACGGGATCTTCGGCATGATCTTTTTTGTCGAGGTCTGCGGCTGGGGAACGTCCATGCTTTCGGGTGCGCTCACCATGACGCTGATGATCTTGCCTGTGATCATGCGCACGACCGAAGAATCCCTCAAGGCGGTACCCGATACGTTTCGGGAAGGAAGCTATGCGCTGGGTGCGGGAAAACTTCGCACGATCTTTGTGATCATACTTCCGTCTGCGATGTCGGGCATCATATCGGGCATAATTCTGGGGCTCGGCAGGGTCGTCGGGGAGACGGCGGCGCTCATCTATACGGCAGGCACGTCGGCGTATGCGGCGGGGGGATTGTTCAGCGAGGGCAGAACGTTGGCGATCCATATGTATATTCTTTCCATCAACGGTCTGTATGAAGAAGAGGCATGGGCGACGGCGGTCGTACTCATTGCGCTCGTGCTCGTCATCAACGGGTTGGCGGAATTTGTAGGAAATAAGTTGAAAAAGGAGTATAACTGACGTGGAAAACGAACAGCAAACGGCGCGCTCGGATAAATTCAGCGTAACCGATCTGAATCTTTGGTACGGGAAATTCCAGGCGCTCAAACACATCAGCATGAATATCAAGGAAAAGGAGATCACGGCGTTTATCGGACCTTCGGGATGCGGCAAATCGACTTTTTTAAAGACGCTCAACCGTATGAACGATCTGATCCCCGATTGCAAGATCACGGGGCAGGTGCTCATCGACGGGGTCGATCTGTACGGGAAAGTGGATATCAATGTCCTTCGCAAGCGCGTGGGAATGGTATTTCAGAAACCCAACCCGTTTCCGATGAGCGTGTATGACAACATCGTTTACGGCCCCAAGACGCACGGGATACGCAAAAAGGCGGAGCTGGACGAGATCGTGGAGAAATCGCTGCGGCAGGCGGCGATCTGGGACGAACTCAAAGACCGTCTGAAAAAGTCGGCGCTGGGGCTTTCGGGCGGACAGCAGCAGCGGCTCTGCATTGCGCGGGCTCTGGCGGTGGAACCGGAAGTCATCCTCATGGACGAACCGACGAGTGCGCTCGACCCTATTTCGACGAGCAAAATCGAAGATCTGGCGCAGGAGCTGAAGGAAAAATATACGATCGTGATGGTAACGCACAACATGCAGCAGGCGGCGCGCATTTCGGATAAAACGGCGTTCTTTCTGCTGGGCGATCTGATCGAGTACGGAGAGACCGATCAGATCTTTGACCGCCCCGAAGACAAACGGACGGAAGATTATATTACGGGGAGATTCGGTTGATATGGTAAGAAGACAGTTTGAAGAGCAGTTATCGCTTTTGAAAGATCTGCTCGTAAAGATGGGAGAACTCAACTGCGAAGCGATCGAGGACGCGGTAACGGCGCTGGAAACGCAGGATGCGGAATTGGCGCGCAAGACGAAGGGCGTAGAGCAGCTGGTGGATGAAAAGGAACAGCAGATCGAGCGGCTGTGCCTGAAGATCATATTGAAACAGCAGCCCGTGGCGAGCGATCTTTTGTTTGTAACGAGCGCAATGAAGATGATCACGGACATGGAGCGCATTGCCGATCAGGCGGTGGACATTTCCGAGCTCGTGATCAAAATGAGCCGCCTGCCGTATGCGGACGCAGTGGCGGAGATCCCCGAAATGGCGGACAAAGTGCAGGACATGGTGCGGGACGCGGCAAAGTCGTTTGTCGAGCGGGACGGCGACCTTGCGAAAGCGGTCTGCCGTGCGGACGACGCCGTGGACGATCTGTTTGAAGTGATCCGCAAAAAGCTGACGGGTATCGTGCACCGCGATATCGAAGGGGACGACAACGGCGAACAGGCGCTGGATATGCTGATGGTCGCCAAATACCTGGAAAAGATCGGCGATCATGCGTCGAACATTGCGGAATGGGTGATCTTCATGATCACGGGCGAACATAAAAAGCTCAACTGACTTTTGCGGCAAAACATTTTGACGAAGAGG
>CASEWU010000258.1 GCA_949291725.1 uncultured Bacillota bacterium | reverse complement strand
GTTGCGCCGCCCGCAAGCCGTACGGCTTCTTCCACCGTCGAACCCAAAGGCATGCGCACCGTAACGGGATGATTTACTTCCGCAACTACGCTTACAAGTTTGTCCACGACCGGTTCATTCTTATGTAATGCGCGATAAAGATTATACAACGTTTCCACGTTAAATACGATCACACCGCTTTCGATCGGAAGCCCGCCGGGACGTACTACTTTATGTGTAACTTCGTATATCAGAACGACTTCATCACCGGCAGGATACACTTCGTCCAAGAGTCCCAAACGAACGCCGGGATACTTGGGAATTACTCCTTCCAGTGCCTTAATAGCCGCTTTATATGCCTTTTTAATGCCGATGATCGCTTCTTTCGCTCCAACGGTTTCCATAACCAAATGGAAGACAGAAACTATCTCATCTGCATACTTTTCCAATAATTGCCGGTGAAGTTTGAGCAACGGCTCACATTCCGCGCAATTCATAATAATTGTTTCCGCACGGGCATCCAGTTTTGCGTATGTAGGGAAGCCTGCACCGCCCGCACCGACTACGCCGCTCTTTTGCAAAAGTGCGGCCAGTTCTTTTATTTCCATGGTCTGCAATTACTCCAAATTCTGTCCTTCGTCCAAAATACCAACGATCGCTGCATCTATCGGGGCCCTTTCCATACCGCAACCAACGCGCGCCGCGCTGCCTTGCGCCACCAAAACAAGCTCACCGATACCGGCTCCGATCTGGTCAATCGCCACGATCCGGTTCATTACTTTCAAACTCGGGATCGGTTCCACGATCATGAATTTGTTCCCGACAAGATTTTCGCACTTGCGAGTGGACACAACACTGCCCACTACTTTTCCGATGATCATCTCAGTGCTCCTCCTGATTTACAGTATACGCACCGTCGAACCAGTCGAAATCTTTGCCGCATTGGCTTCATCTGTATCCAAATGCATCTCCAACGTAAAACTCTTGTCGACACGGATCTGAACATGGTTAAATACTGTTCCGCGTTCGTTGTCCGCTTTCACGGATACGATATCTCCGTCTTTTACTCCTGCTGCTTCCGCATCTGCAGGCGACATATGTATGTGCCGCTTTGCTACGATGCATCCCTCTTTCAGATAAACAGCACCTTTCGGCCCGACCAATGCGATCGGAGCACTCCCAGCAATATTACCCGACTCACGGATAGGAGCTTTCACACCCAGTTTCAATGCATCCGTCGCGGAAATCTCAACCTGCGAATTTTTACGGCAGGGCCCAAGCACACGCACATTTTCAATCGCACGAAGTTTTAACCCCACGATCGTTACACATTCTTCCGCTGCAAACTGTCCGCCCATAAGATCTTTTTTCTTATGAAGCTGATAACCTTTACCGAACAGTTCTTCTACGTGTTCCTGCGTCAAATGTACATGCCGCGCCGAAACTCCCACCGGTACCATAAATCCGCTGCCGGAATTCTGTTGCTGTTCCAACGCCTGCAACGTAAGCCTCGTTATCATTTCAATGGTACTTTGTTCCACTGCCGCCATCCTCCTGAATTGTCCGAAAATTAAATACAAATCTTTACTGCACCATCTTAGGTGCAGTTTTCTATGCTTTCGCCGCGCCCCGCCGTTTAGCGGAGCGCGGATTCAAGCCACCCGATTCTCTGCCGCGCAAATTACTTTGCAAGCGTAGGAAGAATCTTCTCAACGTCAGAATGAGGACGAGGGATCACGTGTTTCGCTACCAATTCGCCGAGCTTGGACGCATTGTTTGCGCCAGCTTCCACTGCAGCGTTAACAGCACCGACATCGCCTCTGACCATCACGCTGACCAAGCCGCTGCCGATCTTTTCCGTTCCGATCAACGTAACGTTCGCTGCTTTCAGCATAGCATCTGCTGCTTCGATCGCTGCTACAAGACCTCTCGTTTCGATCATTCCCAATGCTTCAAATGACATTTTTTTCTCCTCCTTCAAGAGATATTTTACTGATTTTTATTTGCTTACGGTTTTACCGTATGCACGCTTAAAATTTGAATCAGGTATCGTGTTCCATCGGAACTTCTTTACCGTTTCGTTTTGCAAGTCTGGATGCGGAAAGCGCAACCAGCCGCTCCGTTTCGGAATGCGGATTGGCTATTACCGCTTTCGCCACAGGCTTTTTGATCGCTCCCGCAGCGGCCGCTTCCACCGCTTCCGTTACCGCCGACACGCTTCCTCTTACAATCAGAGTAACAAGCCTGCCGCCCAGCTTCCTTTCCCAAGTAACAAGTTCGACATCCGCCGTTTTGCACATGATGTCGAGCGCATCGATCGCCGCGGTTACGCCGGATATTTCAATAAAACCAAGTGCTTTGCCCATTGTTGCCTCCGGCCTGCCACAAAATTACAGTTTGGGAAGAATCTTTTCCACGTCTGCATGAGGACGGGGAATTACGTGTTTCGCTACCAGCTCACCAAGTCTGGACGCGTTGTTTGCACCGGCTTCCACCGCCGCATTCACTGCGCCGACGTCGCCGCGCACCATCACGCTGACCAAGCCGCTGCCGATCTTCTCCGTTCCGATCAAAGTAACTTCCGCTGCTTTAACCATTGCATCTGCTGCCTCGATCGCTGCCACAAGGCCTCTCGTCTCGATCATGCCCAATGCTTCCTTTGCCATGTTTTTATCCTCCTGAAATTTATCCGTTTTAATTTTTATCAAAAGCGTTCAGCTTCAACATCTTTTGCGTCCCTTCTTCGGGATTTGCAATGACGAATTTATCGACCACGCCGGAAATTCCTTCCGCCGCACTCGCCGCCGCATCCATTGCCGCTTCCACCGCCGCAATATCGCCGCGGAATTTGATGCAGACAATCAACGGCACGGGAAGTTTATCCGCGTTGCCAGGTTTATTTTTGTCAAAATGCTCTATCGTTACGTCTGCCGCTTTGCAGCCTGCATCCGCCGCCACAAACGCCGTCGCCAATCCGAACACTTCCAAAATACCGACTGCCTGTGCCATAATCTACCTGCTTATTTATTGATGATCGCGATCTTCAATCCTTCCATACGAAGGTTCGTCTGATGCGCTTCATTGATCTGCTCAAGCGGGAAAGTATGCGTAATCAGCTTATCGATCGGCAACCCGATCCCCTTTGCACGTTTAAGGAAATCAAACGTCGTCGCATAATCGCGAAGCGTGTAAACCCAAGATCCGACCATCGTAAGCTCTTTCGAACAGATATCGAAGTGCGGGTTGATCGTCGCGTCGCCGCCGTTGATAAAGAAACCAAGTTCGCAAAGTCCGCCGCCGTTGCGTACGAATTTATAAATATTCGAATGCGCCGCCGGAGATCCCGTGCACTGGAATGCAAAGTCAGCCAGATGTCCGTCAAAGGTGTCTTCCACTGCCTTTGCAAGATTCTCGATTCCTTTGTACTCTTTAAAGTTGACCGAACGATCGGCGCCCATCTGCTTTGCAAACTCAAGGCGCTTCGGCTCGCCGTCTACCGCCGTAATGTGTTCGATACCCATGGTGCGGAGTACTGCGATGCAGATCAAACCGATCGGGCCGCAGCCTTGCACGACCACTCTGCTGTTGAAACGCAGGATTCCCGTGCTTTTCGCACGTTCCACCGCATGCACCAAAACCGCGCAGGGTTCGATCAGAATACGCGAAGACAGATCTAAATCACTTACGTTGAAGATCGTGCTTCCGCCGCGTACCAACAGATAATCCGAGAACCAGCCGTTGAAATGAATGTCATCATCGGGAAGAAGTCCGTAAACATCCGCCCCGCCTACATTCTGCTTGTTCAAATCGAACATTGTGATATCGGGATTGTCTTTGAAGATCATGCAGGTAACAACTTTGTCGCCGAGTTTCAGGTCTTTGCCTGCGCTGTCCTTCTTGACATTTTTACCCATCTTAACGATCTCACCAGTTCCTTCATGGCCGAGCACGACAGGAATCAGATTGAAAGGATCACGTTTGAATTCATGCGCGTCCGTACCGCAAATACCGCATCCTTCCACTTTCACAAGGATGTCGTCATCGCCTACCGGAGGAAGAGGATATTCTCTGATTTCGTATCTCTCTTTTTCAACCAGCATTGCCACACGCGCTTTCTGCGGGATCGTTGCGCCCGCTACGCTCGAAGATGTTGCAGCGGGAGCAGCCGGAGCAGCACTCTTGGCACCGCCCGTCATATCTTCGAGAACTTTTCTGACGATTTCTTCAATATTTTTATTGTTGATATCCATTTTTCTCTATATCTCCTTCCATCAGCGGATACACAGACTATCACTCATGACACAGCGACGGCGCTTTGTAAATGTTGCCGCAGAAGTCAGACCTTCGCCCGTTCTGCTCGCAATCGTAAAGGTACAGAATCCTTCACCGCCAAATCCGATCGCCGCATAGGACGGCCCATTCTTGACCAGGATCGCCGTATCGATTGCCTTTGCATATTTAGTAATATTGTCGACGTTCTTGGAATGTATATGCGCCGAATGACGATTGCCGTGTTCCAGCCAAACTGCCTTTTCCACTGCATCATCAAAGTCCTTCGCGCGCACGATACCTAAAATCGGCATCATTAATTCTGTCGAAATCAGAGGATGTTCTTTCTCGCCTTCAAAAATAATGCAGCGAATATCGTCCGATACTTCTACACCGACCATACCGAGCAAAACTTTCGCACTTCTGCCCACGCATTTACGGTTCAACCCCTTCGGCGTCAGTACCGTAGCGACAAGCTTATCCTGCACCTCTTTGCTGGCCAGATAGCATCCCTGCTCCGTGATCATATAATTCATCAGCTCGTCCGCAATACTGTCGACCGCAACAACTTCTTTCTCTGCTATGCAAGGAAGATTGTTGTCAAACGTGCAGCCGTTGACAATATCCTGCGCTGCTTTGCGGATATCAGCCGTCTCGTCCACGAGCGCCGGAGGATTGCCTGCGCCGGCTCCGATCCCGCGTTTTCCGGACGAAAGCACTGCCGTAACCACACCGGGACCGCCCGTTGCTACGATCAGCGGGATATCCTTGTGCTTCATCATAATTTCGCTCGTCTGCAAGGTAGGTTTTACAAGCGAACAAGCCAAATTTTCCGGCCCGCCTGCTTCCACACTTGCTTCATTCACGAGCCGAACGGCGTAATTGCTCGTCTTGATCGCTGCAGGGTGTGCATTGAATACCACCGTGTTTCCGCCCGCGATCATCCCGATGCTGTTGCAAAGGACCGTCTCGCTCGGATTCGTGCAAGGCGTGATCGCACCGATCACTCCGAACGGTCCCATTTCGATCAACGTCAGCCCGCGATCTCCCGACCACGCGACCGTCGTGATGTCTTCCGTACCGGGCGTCTTTTCGGCAACCAGACGGTTTTTCAGAATTTTATGCCCGACGTTGCCCATTCCTGTTTCATCCACAGCCATACGGGCAAGCGTTTCCGCATTTTCGTTTATTTTCTGACGGATCCTTGTAATGATCTTCTCACGCTGATCCATCGACATCCGGCGAAGAACTGCCTGCGCTTTCTTTGCTGCCGCGATCGCTTCGTTCATGTCCGTAAAAATACCCATGCCCGTCTGCGTCTGCTCTCCGAGGCTCATCTTCGCTATTACTTCTTTCACAATGTCCTGTACGGACTGTTCGTTCAACATTCGACCTCCTTAAACACCTGCCTGCCATATGCAGCAAGCGCCGTATCCTGTTCCGCAGTTCCGCCGCTTACGCCCAAACCGCCGACGATCTTCCCGTCTGTTTCCAACGGTTCGCCGCCGCCGAAAATCACGATCTTACCTTGATTCGTAAACTGGATCCCGTACAGCGACCCCCCCGGGGCAGCCAGCTTAGCAAGCTCTGCCGTAGACATTTTCAGTGCCACCACCGTATATGACTTTTGCAAAGCAACATCCCAGCTGGCAAGATAGGCTCCGTCCATCGCCTGCACGCTGACAGGATTTCCTCCCGCATCCGATACGGCAATTACAGCATTCACCCCCATCTCTCTGGCCCGCGCTTCCACGGCTTTCGTCAAAGCACGCGCCTTTTCCAGGGTCATCTTATGTTTTCCGCAGCAGCCGGATTTACCTTTTGCTCCGCGAACTATCTCTTCAACAAGGACGGAAATCTGCTTCTCGTCCATGTGTCAGATTCCGAGCTCCTGCATCACTTTCTTCGTGATCGCCGCTACAAGATCAGAATCGGACGCAGCGCTTTCCGCTTTGGAAGCACAACCGCCGCAAGAATGGCAGCTGGGTTTGCCCTCTTTTGCATTCAAGCAGATATTTGCCGGGTGTTTGCCCTTCATTCCGAACTTACGGCGAATCTCATACAGTCTCTCGACCTGTTCTTTGGAAAGTTCCTTCGGGCCACCGAGCTGTTTGGACAAGAACAGAAGCTGTGCATAGAATTCGACAGATTCCATCTTGTGATATGCATTCAGGAGCGTGTCCGAATATGCCAGCGCGCCATGGTTGGCAAGCAGAACCGCATCAAAATACTGCAGATATTTGGATACTGCATCCGGAATTTCTTCCGTAGAAGGCGTGCCGTATTCTGCGATCGGTACGCATCCGAGAGCGATAACTGCTTCCGGCATGATCGGCTGCGTCAGAGGAATTCCTGCGATCGCAAACGACGTAGCGTACATCGGGTGCGCGTGAACAACCGAATTCACATCCGGGCGCTCTTTATAAACACGCATATGCATCTTGATCTCCGAAGAAGGTTTGAATCCCTTATTCGCCTGCAAAACTTCACCGTTTTCGTTCACCTTGCAGATGAATTCCGGAGTCATGAATCCCTTGCTCACTCCCGTAGGCGTGCAGAGAAATTCATGGTCGTTCAGCTTCACGGAAATATTACCGTCGTTCGATGCAACCATGCCGCGGTTGTAAATACGTTTGCCGATATCACAAATCTCTTTTTTGATCTCGTACTCGTTTACCATCTTCAAATCTCCTGTATGGTTTTTTGTTTTTTTATTTTTTACAATTCTATTATACAACACAAACCCACAAAAGTCAACATCTTATTTTATAATTTTTTGTGTTTTTGTGAGATTTTGTTGTTTTTTGTTTGACTTTCTTTCCCAAGGCAACACATCGCCGGGCTCTTTGAGATATTCGAAAATATCGGTGATCCCTTTGCCAGAATAAGAAGAAACAAAGAAAATTTTTTTACAGCCCGCCAGACGAAGCCAGCGTGCCGCACGCTCGGGATTCCCTTTCGGATCGTCCGTCTTGGTTACGATCCCGACCACTTCCCTGTTGACCATGCAAGTTACGCAAGGCGGAAACAGAGAGTAAGGTTCCGTTGAGGAACAAAGAAGCCCGACTACATCCGCTTCATAGGAATACAGTGCCAGCGCATAACCGAGACGCTTTGTTTCGGCATATTCGCCCGGGGTATCGATCAGCGCACCTTCAAAATTTACATATTGTGTTTTTTGATAAACAAGGCGTTCGCCTCTCAAGGCTTGCGTTAACGTAGTTTTGCCTGCGCCCGTACGCCCCATCAAAACAATTTTACGCATATCATGTTCTTGTGATCGGGCAGCACGCAAATCCGAGCACATCGCGGCTGTAAGCAATCAAAGCTTCCAGTGCCGCATCCACTTCGGAAACAGTTCCCGTTACGATCAGCGTTCCGCTGAACCTGTCCACAAATCCCAGATCAACTCCCGAAGATTTAATGGAAATATCACCGAGAATAATCGCAGTCTCCGCAGGGCTCACCGTTACAATTCCGATCGCCGCCTTACTGTAATCGACCGCGGGATCCAATCCGAGTTTCTGATAAAGTATTTTATCGGGATTCGCTATCACATGCGCGATCGTGATCTGTTTGCCCGGGACCAGTTCCTGCACAATGCGAAGTTTACCGCTGCTGTCTTTCATCAAATCATCCAAATTCATCCGCTTAGCCTCCTATCTGACAATCCAAACCGGACACACGCTCTGCGGCATGAAGCAGTTTTTCCATTTCCTCCGTTTTCGGGGGCAAAATGCCTTTCATTTCGTATTCCCTGCCTAAGCCTTCATACTTATCCTGTCCCAACCGATGATACGGCAGTAAATGCAATTTTCTGACTCCCGGCAGCGATGCCGCAAACTTAGCTATGCTTTCGATCTCCGCTTCCGTTGCATTGAAAGTCGGAATCACAGGAACACGGATGATGAGTTCCGTCATTCCGCTCTGTGCGACCTTACGCGCATTTTCCATCATCAGTTCGTTGCTGCGGCCCGTAAATTGTTTATGCTTCATCGGATCCGTGTGTTTGATGTCCATCAAATATTGGTCCAGGTACGGCAGCATGCGCTCGATGACCGAATAATCCGCGCAAGCCATGCTTTCCATCGCCGTCGTAAGCCCCGCCTCTTTCGCACCGCGCAAAAGCGCTTCGCAAAAATCCGGCTGGCAAAGGCTTTCACCGCCAGAAAGCGTCATTCCTCCGCCGCTGCGCCGATAATACGGACGATCCTTCACTACGGTCTCCAAAACTTCCCGAACCGTTATATCCTGCCCGATCGTCTTCGGTTTACCCTGGACGATCATCGTCTGAATCTTGTATTCCTGCGATTCGGGATTGCAGCACCATTTGCAACGGAGTACGCAACCTTTCAGAAATACGATCGTGCGGATGCCCTTCCCGTCATGTATGGAGAACCTTTGTATATCAAAGATCCTCCCTTTTGTATCCAGATAATTTTCCGCCATAAATTTTAAAATCCCTGTTCGGTACGATGAATAATATCATCCTGCAAACTTCTTGAAAGCGTTGTAAAGAACGCACTGTATCCGGCAACACGAACTACCAGATGCTTGTATTTTTCAGGATATTTCTGCGCGTCGAGAAGCGTCTCTTTCGACACTACGTTGAACTGCATATGACTTCCTTTCTGATCGAAATAGGAACGGATCAACGCGACAAAATTTTCAAGTCCCTGTCTGCCGCTCAGTGCCGAAG
>CASEWU010000257.1 GCA_949291725.1 uncultured Bacillota bacterium | reverse complement strand
CTTCGTAATGGCAACCGGAAATCTGCGTAGGAGGAAGCGTTTCGCCTTCCTTCATATACACAGTGCTCATGGACTCACCATTCGGGCCTACCACTTTGTAATTCGCCGACTTGGGCGCCGTATCACCGGAATTCAGTCTCATAATCATTTAACCTCCTGATTGAGATATCATCAGTATGCGCACACAATTTCGGTTTATACATCCTTTAAAGAAAAAATTGCAAAATCGTTAAAACCGCCGCCAGTAAAAACAAATACACGGAAAACCAAAAAAGTTTCTTACCTTTCACAATTTTTAACATCCACTGTATCGATATAAATCCAAATACTGCGGCACAAATTGTTCCCACCGCCAAACTTTGCCACGAAATTGCAGATACGTATGCAGGATTTTGAAACGATTTCCATAATTCCACGCAAACAGCGCCTGCTATGACGGGAATGCTCAGTAAAAAAGAAAAATCCGCCGCCGTTTCCTTATCCAACCCGACGGCAATACCTGCCGACAATGTCGTACCACTGCGCGAAAGTCCCGGGATGACCGCTAACGCCTGCGCCGCTCCCACCTCCAATGCACTCTTTGCAGTCAACGGGCGAAAGACCCTCGCTCTTTTTGCTTTTGCGTCGCAAAACAGCAACAGCAATGCCGTTGCCAAAAATCCCGCCCAGAGCCATTCTCCCCCGAAAAACAGCTTGTCAACCAAATCTCCGAGAAATACTCCTGTAAGCCCGGCGGGAATTGTCCCTAACAGGAGATATAATAGTTTTTTCCTATCGCTTTTCAGAAATTCCCATAATTTGGGTGCATACAAAAAAAGTACCGCCGCCAGCGTTCCCATATGCAGCATGATCCCCAAAAACATATCGGCTCCGCCCGTATCTACTCCTAAGAGCCATTCAAATAATAACAGATGCCCGCTGGAAGAAACGGGCAAAAATTCCGTTAGTCCCTGTACAATCCCGAGCAAAGCGGCTTTCCACACTTCCATTTTTTCCCTCCTGCCTGTACAACCTATTTTATGCGCCGCTCGTCCCGTTTAGAAGCGTTCGTTCTACGATCGTAAAACTAAAATTATTTGCTTTCCTCGATAAATTTTAGTATAATTGAACAAAGCAGTATGAAAACTTTTTTATCGCGGAGGGATGGGTGTGATTGAAAAAATATTCGGAAAAAAATCGACAGGAATCGTATATTTAATCTGTACGGGTTTCCTGCTGCTTTCCTTTGCATCCGCAGCCGCCGTTTATTTCCTTTGGAAAAAAGGCTCGTTCCTTACACTGATCGGGTTTGCCATATTTACCGTATTTGAAATTGTGCTGATGAGTCTGCCCGTATTTGTCCAGAAGAAATTCAGGCTCTATATTCCGCCTGCCGTTGAGATCTGCATCTGTCTTTCGTCCGTTCTCTTTTTGGTCTCACGCATGTATCCCGCCAGAACCGACCGTATTTCTATGCTCGTACCGCTTTTCACCGGTTTTACCGTCGCAATGACCGTTTTCTGCATTCTGCATTCACTTGCCGATTCCGGGAAAAAATATTTTCGCAAACTTTCCTCTGCCCGCATCACAATTTTTACGTTTCTGTTTTCTTTCCTGCTCATTCTGCTTTTTAACATCGGTTTATATGCAATAGCCGTCATAGCCCGTCAAATGCCCCCGCAAGGCATCCGTTTTTTTCTTTCCTATTCCGCTTCCCATCTGGGCGGGATCCTGACCTTTTGCGTGATCGGGGCCTTTTCGCTCCATTCGTCCCACCCGGAAAAATTTCGCTTTCAGAGTTTTCAAAATGCCTCTTCTGCGCAACGCTCGGCACTTGAAAATAATAATAAAACGCAATATACCGTTATCCGAAACATCTCCCGCGATGATACTGATTATAAAAAGCTGCTGCGCGGCGTGAAAGCCAAATTTTTATTCGGAAGAATTATATATCTGGTGCTTTATGCAGGATATCTTGTCTACGCAAGTATTTCCTTTGCAAGATGGGGCACGCTCGGCATTGTCGTTATTCTTTCCTTTGCCGCCGGCTTTGTTCTCATTTCGATGGTCTATACGTATGAATACCACCTTTTCCGAAGCGGTTCGCCCAATCAACGTTTGCGCAAATTAAAAATTGCAAAAACCATCGTGCGCGTTTATACACTGCTTCTGCTTTTAACCGTCTCATTCCTTTCCGATTATAAAATGAACGAGTTTTCCATTCTTTTTTCCAACATTATGGCTCTCGTCAATCTGGGTTCTTTATTTTATAATCTTTTCGGAAAGCCAAAAAATTACCCCGCCGCACGGGAGACGCTTCCCGAAGCGCAAAAGCAAATTTCTCGGCGCCCTGCAGCCGACCCACAAAGTGCCGATTTATCTTTGAAAGCCGACTGCGATCGCATGCAGGAAAATTCCTCTTTCAAAGACCAACCTGACCTCAAAAATAAACTCGACCCGGATGCATCCACAACTTTTTCGACAGATTCTCCACACTCTGCCGATGTCAACCAAAGCAAAACAGTTTAAACTCTCCTAAAATAAGTTGCGTACCGTTTTAATTTAAGAGCTCCCAGCCATCGTTTTACGATGGCTGGGAGCTCTTAAATTAAAAAGCAACCGTTTTTAAAAATCCTGAATTTTTATCGACCGAAAATACAAACCGAAAAAACGACCGGATCATAAATATTCAACAACGTCATTCAGACTCTGCAAAATGACGTCCGGAGTATCTGTGTCGGGCAATGTTTTGGATTTTTGCGCATCCGTTTCCCCGCTCAACACCAGAATGGTATGGAAGCCGTTGTTCCTTCCGAATCGAATATCCGTATGCGGTCTGTCCCCCACCATAACGATTTCCTCCTTAGAAACATGATAACGATTCAAAATAGCTTCTCCCATGACCTGAAAAGGCTTTCCGCAAATGACGTCAGGCTCCCGTCCGCTCGAACAGCGAAGCAACTGAATGAAAGAGCCGACATCCGGCTTATATACTTCCGGCGCCGGGCAGACGTCGTCCGGATGCGTTGCGATGTAAACAGCCCCTTTGCCAAGAAAATAATTCATCTTTTCCAGCTTTGCGTAAGTAAGTTCCGTATCATAAGCCAGTACACATACATCCGGATCTTCTTCCGTCAGATGAATACCCATTGCCGCAAACTCCGCTTTCACCGCTTCCGTTGCACATACATAAACACGTTTGTCCCGATACCGCCTGTTCAGATATCCGATCGTCGCCATCGAAGAAGTATAGATCTCATCTTCTTTATCGTACAGCCCGATCTTCTTTAACTTCTGTACATATTCATCCGCCGTTCGGGAAGAATTATTTGTACAATAAACCACTTTTCTTCCCGAAGCGCGGATCGCCGCCAATGTATCGCACATACCGCCGATCTGTTTATCCCCGATATAAATCGTCCCGTCCATGTCCAGCAAAAAAATTTTTATCTGTTTTATCCAATCTTTTAACATTTCATTCATCGCCCATCCTATACTCCAAGCCGAATTTTGCGGCAGATCCTGCTTGCCGTTTATCATTATACCACACTTTTTAAAATAATCCTATTGCTCATCG
>CASEWU010000256.1 GCA_949291725.1 uncultured Bacillota bacterium | reverse complement strand
TGTAAACGCCTGCACCGCAGGGTTCGCCGTGTTGATCACGATCGTCATATCTCTGTCCGCATCCGCGCCGGCAAGCCCGTAAAATGCATTCATCTCACCGAAACGGCGCGAAAACTCCGACACGTTGATCACTGCAGGAATGTCTGCGCTCTTGAATTTCTCCGCTTTTACCGCGATCGTCGTGTTTTTAAGAGCCGCTTTGAACGATTCCACAAGCGATTTATTGTCTTCCGCATTGCTCTCTCCCTCTTTCAGGGCGCCGTCAATATCTGCATCGATGCGCAGGAATCTGTATTTACCTGTTTCCTTGTATTCGAGGTAACTTACAAAGTGAGGATCGATAAACGTGTCGCAGACGATCGCGTTCAATCCAGCATTTTTAAACATTGAGATATACTGCGCCTGCCCCGCTTCATCCGATACATAGTAGATCGTTGCCGCTTCCTTCGGTTCCTCTTTCTTTTCTTCCGCTTTTTCCTCTGCCGCGCTTGTTTCCGCTTTGTCTTCCGGCTTGTCCGCCTCTTTCGCTTTGCCGACAAACTCCTCCAGCGTCTTATACTCACCGTTCAGATCCTTATAAACGATGATATCCTTGACCTTGGAATAAAAATCTTCGTCCTTGATGCAGCCAAGCTTGATAAATACGGAAATATCATTCCAGCAATTGCAGAATTTTTCACGATCGGTCTTGAACAAGCCCGTCAGCTTATCCGCAACTTTCTTTGTAATGTGCTTGGAAATTTTCTGTACCTGACGGTCATTCTGCAGAAAACTTCTCGAAACGTTCAAAGGAATGTCCGGGCAATCGATCACGCCGTTGAGAAGCAACAGATATTCAGGGATCACTTCCTTGATGTTATCCGCAATAAATACCTGATTGCAATACAGCTTTACTTTGCCGCGCTCCAGCTCGACCTTGCTCTTGACCTTCGGGAAATACAAAATACCTTTCAGACGGAAAGGATAATCCATATTCAGATGGATCCAGAACAGCGGATCATGATAGTCGTGGAATGTCTTGCGGTAAAAATCTTTGTATTCGTCCTCCGTGCAATCTTTCGGATTCTTCAAATACAAAGGCTGCGTATCGTTGAGCGGTTTATCGTCCTTGCCCTGATAATTCAGATAAATATTATACGGCATGAACGCACAATATTTCTCGATCAGAGAACGGATCCTTCCTTCATCGAGAAATTCTTTTTCTTCGTCGGCAATGTGCATGACGATCTTCGTACCGCGATCCTGTTTGTCGCATTCTTCGATCGTGTATGTGCTCTCCCCGTCCGATTCCCAACGAACCGCCTTTGCGTCCGCTTTATAAGATTTCGTGAAGATCTCGATGTCTTCCGATACCATATACGCCGAATAGAACCCCAGACCGAAATGCCCGATGATCCCTTCTCCGCCCGCTTTTTCATACTTGGACAGAAAATCCGCCGCACCCGAAAAAGCGATCTGCGTGATATATTTTTCCACTTCCTCTTCGGTCATGCCGAGACCGTTATCTTCAACTGTCAGCGTTTTTGCATCCTTGTCGATCCCGATCTTAATGCAATACTCGGCGCCGTCTTCCTGCGCTTCCCCCATCCCGACAAGTTTCTTGAATTTCGTGATCGCATCCACACCGTTCGCTACGATTTCACGCAGAAAAATATCCTTGTCCGAATACAACCACTTTTTGATAATAGGCATCATGTTTTCGCTCGAAATGCGAATATTTCCTTGTTTAGCCATATTAACACCTCCCTATAATCAAAAACCCCGCACAGCGGCGGGGTTTGAATTTTTATCAGTCGTTATTTTTGTTCTGGTTTTCCAGCATCTCCGCAATGGACGCACCGCCGATTCCGCCTTCCGTCCATTCTCTGAACTCGTCATCCTCTCTGTTTTCACGCGGCTGACGTGCTCTTCTGGGTTTGCGTTCACCCTTGTCTTCACCGTTGTTCGTATTTTCACGGCGCGTACGGACTTTCGTTACTTCCGGTTCGGGAAGAAGCGCTTTGATGGAAAGAGTCATCTTCTTGTTTGCAGGATCCAGTACGAGGATCTTCGCATCGATCTCTTCCCCGATCGTCAGTACAGACGTCGGATTCTCCAGCCATTCATGCGAGATCTGAGATACGTGAACCAATCCGTCCACTCCGTTCTCCACTTCCACAAATGCGCCGAACGGTACGATACGAACAACCTTGCCGTGTACGACATCGCCTTCCGCATACTTTTCAGCAACCAGATCCCAAGGCTGGGGCTGGAGCTGTTTATAGCCGATGGAAACTTTCTTGTTCTCTTCGTCTACTTTCAATACTTTGAACTGATATTTCTTGCCGATCTCCAATACATCGGTAACATTCTTCGCTCCCGACCAGGACAGATCAGAAATGTGCGCAAGGCAGTCAAATCCGTTGACGGATACGAACGCACCGAAATTCGTTACGCGCTCTACTTTTCCTTCCACAACATCGCCCACATGCGTGTTTGCAAAGAATTCCGCTTCCTTCTCTGCCTTCGCCGCATCACGAGCTGCTCTTTCCTCTTCGAGGATCACGCGCTGCGATGCAATGATCTCCTTCTTACGATCGGATTTCTTGATCTCAAGAGCCTTCAGACGCAGTTTCTTGCCTACGTATTTATCCAGCTCCTTGACATAACCCATGCGAATTTCTTTCGCGGGTACGAACACCGAATACGTTCCCATAGACGCAGTCAGGCCGCCCTTATTGAAACCTGTGCAGGTTACATCGAATTCTTCGCCGTTGGCGATCGCTTCGATCTTGCCTTCCTCTTCCTTCATCTGCTTGATGATCTTCTGAGAAAGTTTAACAGGGTTTGCAGGAGATACGACCATCACTTCGATTTCGTCCCCAACTTTCGCCGCAAAATCTTCCGGCTTGTATTCGTCGCATTCGATCTCGTCTTTTTCAAGCAAGATTTCCTTTTTAAAATTCGGCAACAACACAGCCACGCCCTCATCTGACGCCGAAGATATGATCGCGCTCACCAGCTGACCTTTCTTCAATTTTGACTGCCCGTTGTCCATCTGCGCAACGACATCTGCCATACTGGTTTCGACTTCGTTCGTTGCCTTTACTTCCGTGTTGTTATCCATCTTAAAAAGAACCTCCTGCGTTTGCGTGTGCGGAGTCGATGCTCCGGACACAATGCCTACATTTTTAAAATTTTTTATTTTTTGATATTCGAAGCTTCCCGGATCGGAAATTCGGAATACGTTCGCACACCGGCTTTTACAGATTTCATACAGCTTGTTCGTATTGCTGCTGTTCATACCGCCGATCACGAGCATTGCATCGCTCTTTTGCGACAATTCCTCTGCCTCTCTCTGACGCTCTTTAGTAGTATAACAAATTGTTTTGAAAATCTCAACTGTTTTTTCGCAAATGTTTTCAATATTTTTAATAATTTTTGCAAATTTTTCCTCCGGACAGGTCGTTTGCGCCACAACGGAAAGATTTTTCTCTTTCAGAGGCAAAATCTCTTCCTCATCGCCGCGCTCGACAACCGCAGCTTCACCCTGACACCAACCGCAGATCCCGATCACTTCCGGATGCTTTTTTTCCCCGACTACGACTACCGTCCTCCCCTTTCCCGATTCTCTCTCCGCGATCTTCTGCGTCTTTCGCACAAAAGGACAGGTACAGTCGATCACGCGGATCCCTTTCCGCTCACATTCCGCATATACGCTTTTCCCGACACCGTGCGAGCGCAAAATCAAAGTCGCCCCATCCGGAACTTCTTCCGCGCTTTCCACCGTTCTGATCCCGCGCGATGCCACCGCCTGCGTTACACTTGCATTATGGATCAGCTCGCCCAAAAGATACGTGTTTTCCGTATCGATCGACAACGCCGTATCCACCGCGTGCCGTACTCCGCTGCAAAACCCGCTGCTCTTTGCAACCGTTATCTTCATTTTTGATTGCGTTCCTTCCCGCGTTTTTTCTTCGCCTGCTTCTCCGCTTCGATCTTGGCAAGATAATCATGCTTCGTCGCCAACATCCGCTCACGGATGCGCTCTTCCGCCTTTTCATAATCTTCCGCAGTCATCTTGATATCGTAAAAATCCGAAAAATCGATCGGGTCCCCGACCACGATCTTCGTGCGGATAAAAAGCCGCGTCTTTCGCAGGCACATCACGGGATACACAGGAACTTTCGCTTTGATCGCAAACAGCGCCGCCCCGCCTTTCAGCGGCAACAGCTCCACATCCTTCGTTTTATTGCGCGTACCTTCGGGAAACATCGAAATCTTTTCGCCTTTTTTTAAATAACGAAGTGCCGTCATGATCGCCTTGGCGTCCTGCCCGTCCCGCGAAACGGGGATCGCCTCTACTATATCGCAAAGATGCGCCAAAAACTTGCTTTTATAAAGTTCTTTTTTCGTGATGAAATGTACTTTCTCTTTCGTCGTACACGCCATATGCACGATATCCCAGATCCGGTAATGATTGCCCACCAATACACAGGCTCCGTCCTTTACCTTCTCTTTCCCGATCAGTTTATAAGGATAAACGATCTGCACAAATCCGTTCACTACTTTTTTCAAAAATCCATACGTCAGCATCTTAAACCTTTTCCTGTATCTTTTTCCGGATAAACGCCAATACTTCTTCGATCGTCATTTCCGACGTATCGACAAGCACCGCATCCTCCGCCTTGCGCAACGGGGAAAATTCACGCGTAGAATCATTCCTGTCCCGCTCTTCTATCTCCTTCTGCAACTCGCTCAGGTCTACGGAATATCCCTTTGCCTTCAATTCGTCATAACGGCGCTTTGCCCGCACCGCACTCGTAGCGGTTACATAAAATTTGAATTCCGCATCCGGAAGCACATGCGTTCCGATGTCCCTCCCGTCCAGGACACAGGACTGCTCCTTTGCGATTTGCCTCTGCATTTCAACCATTTTTTCACGCACACAGCGCAACGCCGAAATATTCGACGCCGCCATCGACACCTCCGGACGGCGGATCGCTTCCGATACGTCCTCACCGTCCAATATCGTATGCTGTGTTCCGTCCCTGTATTCGATCTTCAAATCGAGTCCGTCCATCAATGGTTTCACCGCTTCTTCGGTTATATTTGTAAGCTTTTCTTTGACCGCTTTAAGCGCACAGGCACGGTACATCGCCCCTGTATCCAAATATAATATATGGAAAGAAGCGGCCAAAAGTTTTGCGACTGTACTTTTCCCGCTGCCCGACGGCCCGTCCAGCGCAACGGAAAACTTTTTCAGATCTTTGCGAAGATTTGCCGCGCCGCGTAAGTACACATGCTCCGCTTTTGCGCATTCCGCGAAAAGAAGCGCCCGCAGGCAAAGCGGCAATGCGCCGTCGATTTCAGGCTCCAGAGAAGAATAGAGCGCTGCATGCGTAAATCCCGCCTCCCGCGCCGCCTTCGCCGGGTACAGGGAATGAATATCCGACGTGTTCGAAAAAAGAATGCACAAAATGTCCTCTTCCTGCAAGCCGTTTCTCTTTACGATCTCTTCCAAAAGTTCTTTGACGGCACCGCGTATTTCTTCCGGGGTGTCCGCCGCCACAGTCGTAGCGCCGCGTATCGCTTTCATCTTCTTTCTCCTTATTTATAGCTGTTTATACCTGACATAATACTATGCAACAGTAAAAATTATATCAACTTATACTGTTTCCTGCAACAAATCCGGTGGAAAACGCGATCTGTAAATTGAATCCGCCGGTAAACGCATCCACGTCCAGAACCTCTCCGCAAAAGTACAGACCTTCGACTGTTTTGCTCTGCATCGTCTTCGGATCGATCTGACGGACGTCAACGCCGCCAGCCGTTACTATTCCCTCTTCAACGGGTCTTAACCCGATCGGTCTGAGCTCAAACGTTTTTAACGTATGCAACAACGAACGGCGGCTTTCTTTTGTCAAAGAATTTACCGCAAGATCTTCCCTTATCTTCGCTTGCGCCAACACGGGCTTTACAAGGCTTTTGGGAAGCAATTCATCCAATGCGTTCTGCATCTGTTTGTTTTTATATTTATCAAAATCGCGCAGGAGCCTTTTATCCAGCGTGTCCTCGTCCAAAGCAGGTTTCAGATCAATCAGCAGACGCACTTTTGAAAAATCTTGCACGTCATTGAGCAAACTGGAAATAGACAGTACGATCGGACCGGATACTCCGAAATGCGTAAAGAGCATTTCTCCGAAAAACGAGCCCACTTCCTTTCCCTGCAAGCTCGCACTGACGCGGACATTTTTCAGCGTCAGTCCTTGCAAATGCGAAATCGCAGCCATATCGCAAACGATCCCGCACAGCGCGGAACGAGGCTTTACCACTTTCAAACCGAAACTCTCCGCAAATTTGTAACCGTCTCCTGTACTCCCTGTTGCAGGATAAGAAATACCGCCCGTGCTCACAACAACACGATCAAAGAGATATTTACCCTTTTCCGTCGTAATTTCAAACATACCGTCCGACAACTTGACAAAGCGCACGACGTTCTCCTGAAAATAAAAACGAACACCGCTTTCCCGACAATACCGCTCCAGACATTTTGTTACGTCGCTCGCTTTATCCGACGCAGGAAAGACGCGATTACCCCTTTCCACTTTTAAAGAAAGACCGCCATCTTCCAAAAAGCGCATCATGCGTTCCGGAGGAAACGTATAGGCGCAACCCGTCAAAAATTTTCGATTCCGCACCACGTTCTCCAGAAATCCCTCCGATGTTGTGTCGTTGGTAACGTTGCACCGTCCCTTGCCCGTTATATAAATTTTCTTCCCGGCTTTCTCGTTTTTCTCAAAAACCGTTACATCATTTCCTTTTTGCGCTGCCGCATACGCCGCCGTTAATCCGGACGCCCCGGCTCCGATCACCGCTACCTTTTTCATTTTCCTTTCTCCGTCTCCAGGTCATCCGATTCTGCATTCATAAATACTCTATAGCTTCGCGCCGCCGCTGTACATGCAAACAACTTTTTCACCATTTCCAATCCCGCCGCGCCGCTTTTATTCGGTTTTTGCGAATTGATTTTCATGATCAATTCGAATCCGTTATAACAAAGAGCAGCGAAAGCCGCAATGCGGCTTTCGCTGATAAATTTAATTCTCTTTTTTATACGGGATAGACTTTATTGGCATTGTCTGCCAGGTTTTTATCAATACCTTCTTTTGCTGCTTTGCGCCATTTAAAGTAATTGAGAGCAACCTGCCCGAATACAGCATAGGAAAGGACGTCTTCTTCCTGTTCCATGTACTCCGCGATTTCAGCCTTGAACTGGTCATATTCCGGTTTCAGATCATCGGCAGGACGATAGGTAATACGCTTTGCATCCCCGATACATTTTTTCACAACTTCCGGATTCGGTTCTGCGGGAAGTTTGCCGTATTCGCCGCGCAACAATCCCTTGAACTCCTTCGTTACCATCTTATAACGCTCGCCCGCAAGCACGTTCAAAACAGCCTGCGTTCCGACGATCTGCGACGAAGGCGTAACCAACGGAGGATATCCGCAATCTTTACGTACATTCGGAACTTCTGCCAGAACTTCACCCAATTTATCCGACTTGTTCTGCTGTTTCAGCTGCGAGATCAGGTTGGAGAGCATTCCGCCCGGAACCTGATAAATCAGCGCATTAATATCGATCGACAATACTTTCGGCGACAGGAATCCGTCCTTTTTCAGGCGTTCCGCCACACCCTTGAAATGTTCGACGATCGGAAGAAGTTTCTGAATATCGATTCCCGTATCGTAAGGCGTTCCCGCAAGCGTTGCCACCAACGGTTCCGTTGCAGGCTGGCTCGTGCCGTTGCCGAGCGGAGACAAAGCCGTATCGACAATGTCGACCCCTGCTTCGATCGCTTTCAGGTTTACCATGTCGCCCGTACCCGCTGTATTGTGCGTATGCAGGTGCACTTTCGTTTCCGGTTTCAGCTCTTTCTTTAACTGCGATACAAGATCGTAAGCCGTATACGGCAGCAAAAGATTCGCCATATCCTTGATACAGATATTATCCGCACCCATGCTCTCCAGCTGCTTTGCAAGCTTTACAAAGTATGCCGTCGTATGAACGGGACTCGTCGTATAACAGATCGCCGCTTCACAGATCCCGCCGTACTTTTTAATCGCTTTCATCGATGTTTCTAAGTTGCGGGGGTCGTTCAACGCATCAAATACACGAACGACTTTCACGCCGTTTTCGATCGATTTCGCCACAAATTTCTCGACTACGTCGTCCGAATAATGACGATACCCCAAAAGGTTCTGCCCGCGCAGAAGCATCTGGATCGGCGTCTTTTTTAAATATTTGCGCAACGTGCGAAGTCTTTCCCACGGATCTTCATTCAGAAAACGCAGACAGGTATCAAATGTCGCTCCGCCCCACGCTTCCAGGGAATAATATCCGATGTTATCCAACTGCTCCAATACCGGAAGCATTTCGTCCAAACGCATACGCGTTGCCGCTTGCGATTGGTGCGCATCACGCAATATCGTATCGGTAATCAACACCTTTTTATTTGCTTTATTTGCCATCGCTTTTCTCCAAAATTAAATCGTTCACCGCACGGAATTCAAAATAAGAAATCCGCACTCTCTGCTCTGCTTATCAGCCGCCGAAGCAAGCCAACAAAAATCCTGCCGCTACGGCAGACCCGATTACGCCCGCTACGTTCGGCCCCATCGCATGCATCAGCAAATGGTTGCTCGGATCGCTCTCGCGCCCTACGTCTTCCGATATACGAGCCGCCATCGGCACCGCCGAGACGCCCGCAGATCCGATCAGAGGATTGATCTTTCCGCCGCTGAGTTTGTTCATCAGCTTCGCCATCAGCAATCCGCCGACCGTCCCGAAACAGAACGCTAGCAGACCCAACAGAATAATGTACAGAGTCTGCAACTGCAGGAACGTCGTTCCCAATGCCTTGCATCCGACCGATACACCCAAAAAGATCGTGATCGTATTCATCAATCCGTTCTGCGCCTGCGAAGACAGTCTGTCAACCACGCCGCTCTCTTTCATTAAGTTACCGAGCATCAACATTCCCAAGAGAGGGATCGCATCCGGCAAAAGCAGCCCCACGGCCAACGTAACAAGGATCGGGAAAATGATCTTCTCAATTTTTGTTACTTCTCTGAGCTGTTTCATTTTGATCGCACGCTCTTTCTTGGTCGTGCAAAGTTTCATGATCGGTTTTTGGATGATCGGGATCAGCGCCATATATGAATACGCCGCAATCGCAATCGTCGACAAAAGGTCTTCGTTCGTGAACTTCGAAAGCGCCTGCGTCAGATAGATTGCCGTAGGACCGTCCGCACCGCCGATAATACCGATGGACGCTGCCGCTGCAGCATCAAATCCCAGCAAAATCGCTCCGATAAACGTCAAAAATACACCCAGCTGCGCTGCCGCACCGATCAACATACTCTTCGGGTTCGCGATCAGCGGACCAAAATCCGTCATCGCCCCGATTCCCAAAAAGATCAGCGGCGGATAAATAACTTTATCCACACCGATGTACAGATACCGCAGCAGTCCCCAGCTTTCGCTGTCCGTCCCTTCGTTGCTGATCCAGAGTACCTCCTTCGCCCCCGGTATGTTGATCAGAAACATACCGAATGCAATCGGCAGCAACAGAAGCGGTTCAAACTTCTTTACAATTGCAAGATACATCAAAACAAAGGAAACTGCGATCATGACATAATTCTGCCAATCGCTTTGGAAAAGTCCCGATGATTCCCATAAGTTTTGAAACATCTCGCCGATATTTACAAGTAAATTCGCCTGCATTTGCACCACCTGTATCAGCCGATCACGGCAAGCAAAGCATTCGTCTCAACGTTGTTCCCGACTGCCGTCTTAAAGGAAACTTTTCCGTCGCAAGGCGCCGTAATGTCATTGTCCATCTTCATGGCTTCCAGCACAAGGATCGCCTGGTCTTTCTTTACCGTATCCCCTTCTTTCACAAGGAATTTTTTGATCAGTCCCGGGAAAGGAGAAACAACTTTCTCGCCCGTTACCGCAGCGGGCGCTGCCGCAACTTTCGCCGCCGGTGCCGCCACAGGTGCCGCCGCAACCGTGTTTACGACCGTCTCGTCTGCGCCGATCTCTTCTACGCCGACTTCATAACTTTTACCATCAATAGTAACGACAAATTTACGCATTTTTGTTTTCTCCTTATAATCTCTTGATTCTCTTTACTTTGAATTCACATTTACTGCTTTCGCCTTCATAATATGCCGCAATCGCCGCAACGATCGCAAGACGTACTTCCACGGGAATTTCTCCGTCCGCTGCCGGAACGGCTGCCTGCGCTTCACTCTCTTCCGTCTTCCCTTTGGCTTTCTTACCCGCGCCCTGACGTACAGACTTTATAATCTT
>CASEWU010000255.1 GCA_949291725.1 uncultured Bacillota bacterium | reverse complement strand
TTTTGCTGTTCGTGCGGTTTGTGCGAGTTGTATTCCTGTTTCCAGGGACTTTCGCCTCGTACGCTGATCACGACGTATAAAAACGGTCTGCGTGCAGCGGGAGTGAAAGCGCCGCAGGTACAGGCAGCGCCGGTACAGCCGGCAAGAGAGCTGCGCAAGGCACCCATGAAACGCTTGATGGCGCGGATAGATCTGACGAAATACGATGTACCTGCTCCTTTGCAGGATGAATGTGTTAAAGTCAAGAGTGTGAAGATCCCGTTGCGCCAGCATATCGGTGCTCCGGCGGTATGTGCCGTCAAGGCGGGAGATATAGTGGAGCGCGGGCAGATAATAGCAAACCCTGCAAACGGTTTGAGCGTTGCGATTCATGCATCCATAACGGGCAGAGTCAGAGAAGCGGACGCGAACAGCATAACGATAGACAGTACGGAGATTTGAAATGAGCAAAGCAATCGGAATGGCCGAATTTAAAACGGTATCTGCGGGTATTACGGCGGCAGACGCGATGGTCAAAACATCGGATGTTGATGTGATCGAAGCGGAAACGGTATGTCCCGGCAAATATATTGTGATCATTACGGGAGAACTCAGTGCGGTAAATGCGTCGGTAGAAACTGCGCGTACATTGCACGGATTGCATTTGATCGACAGTTTTGTCCTGGGTAATCCTGCGGACGAAATTTTTCCTGCGATCTATGGGGCTTCACATGTAGAGGTAGTGCAGTCTTTGGGTATTGTCGAGACATATGATGCGGCGGCAATCATAGTGGCGGCAGATCAGGCAGCAAAGACGGCGGATGTATCTCTTGTGGAGATCCGTTTGGCGCGCGGCATGTGCGGTAAGAGTTATCTCCTTCTGACGGGAGAAGTTGCTGCAGTGGAAGCTGCCATAGCGCGTGCCCAAAAAGCGGTCGAGCCGCGCGGAATGTTCTTGGACAGTTCCGTTATTGCCCGTCCCGATAAAAAGATCATCGATCAGATTTTGTAAGACGAATGGGTTCGGTGCAGGCGATGTGCCGGGCCTTTTGTCGCTTTTTTCAGGAGTATTTACCATGCAGCCCGGGTAAGGATGGCGTTGCGGAGAAAAGAAAGAAGGGGGATATTATGCTCGCAATAGAGAGAAGAAACGCGATACTGTCTGTTTTACGTGAGGACAAACATGTAGTAGTCAGTGAATTGGCTAAGGCGTTTGAAGTTTCGGAAGAAACGGTGCGGCGTGATCTCGATAAGCTGGAAAAAGAAGGACTGGTTGTCAAGACATACGGCGGCGCAGTGATGAGTGAAAACAATTCCGTTGAGTTGCCGTATGTTGTTCGTAAGAAAGCGAATGTAACAGCAAAGCAGAAGATTGCCGAATTGGCGGCCGGAATTATTTCGGATGGTGATACGCTGATTCTGGATGCCAGTTCGACAGCTGTTTTCATAGCGCAGAAGATTAAGAGTAAAAAAGATTTGACGCTGATCACGAATTCGATTGAAGTTCTCATGGAATTATCGGATGTTACGGGTTGGAAAATCTTATCGACGGGCGGACTTTTGAAAGAGCGTTCTTGCGCTTTGGTAGGAAATCAAGCGGAAGAGTGCCTTTCAAGATTTCATGTAGACAAAGCGTTCATATCATGCAAAGGAGTACATCCTGAGCATGGTTTTTCGGATAGCAGTGATATGCATGCATCAGTTAAAAGAAGCATGATTCAAAGTGCGGCACAAGTCTTTTTTGCGGTCGATTCATCCAAGTTCGGGAAACTGTCGCTTACGACGATCAGTAATTTTGAGGGAGTCGAAGCTGTTATTACCGATCAGAAGCCTAGTGCTGAGTGGGAGCGGATTTTTGCCGCAAACGATGTGGATTGTCTGTATCCGGAGGGCGAAAATGTCTGAGACAAAGGTTATTTGTTTTGCGAACAATAAAGGTGGAAGCGGAAAATCGACTACTTGTTCAAATGTCTGATATTTTTTGGCGGAATCGGGGCATAAGGTTTTGCTGATCGATGGAGATATGCAATTGAATTTGTCGCTTGCGTTTTTTGATGAAGAAAGGGTTCTTTCTATGGCGGCAAGCGAGAAAAATCTTTTTAATGCCATCAAAAAGCAAGAGGATTTATCCGATTACGTAGTTTCGACAGGATATCCGGGATTGGATATTATTCCTTCTTCTACGTTGATGAGTTCCATCGAATTTGAATTGTTTTCTAAATGGCAGAGAGAGTATATTCTGCGTAAGTGTTTGCAGAAGCTGAGAGAGAGCGGCAAGTACGATTATATATTGATTGATTCGCCTCCTACATTGGGCGGTTGGGTCATGAACATACTTGCGGCCGCCGATTATTTGATAGTACCGGTGGAAGCGAGTCCGTGGGGGCTGTTTGGCCTTTCGAATTTATTTGAATTTTTATCGGAAGCCAAGGGTGTGGCGCCCGATTTGAAGGTAGCGGGAATTGCCGTTACAAAGGTCGACGGGCGGAAGAATTATTTTAAACAGACGATGGAAACTCTGCGAGAGTTACCTGCACATTTATTTGAAACATGTATTCATTTGGACAGCAGTATTGAATGGGCGCAGGACAACAGTAAACCGGTCGGGAAATACCGGAGAAGTTCGCGCAGCAGTAAAGAATATCAAATGTTAACGGAGGAGATCGAAGCGGTATGCCGATAGGAAGTGCAAGCATACGTCGTGCGACAGGCGCGATGAACAAAACGGAAAAAAAGTCAGAAAAAGTTGCTTTTGCAGTACAAACTGCGCTGGCAGATGTAGCGGTCGAAAAAATTTCGGGTGTTTTGCCGCAGGCATCGGATGCGTTGATCAAGTCAGTAAAAAAATATGGAGTTATGGAACCTGTTTCGCTTCTTGCGGAAGGTGAAAAATTCCGTATAGTATCGGGCGCATGTCGGATTGCTGCCGCAAAAGCATGCGGATTAGAACAGGTGAAGGCTGTAGTGATTACGCTGGAAGGAACGGGTGTTACTGCAGCGAAAAAAGATCTTATGGCTATTTATAAAGTTGCTGTGGAAGAGATAGCTGTGGCCGCTTCCGAGTCGGATTCGATTCATGAAGAGAAGTTTAAGGCAGCCCGTTCGATCGGAAACGATCTTCCCGATTATCTGTTATAAAAAACAGGCTGAAAGTTATCTTCAGCCGAAAGAGAGTCTGTCATGAAAAGTTTTGATATAAAAACAAAAATATATTTCGGCGACAATGCAATGGATCGTGTGCGCGAACTTCCTTATAAGCGCATAATGATCATAACGGATAAATTCTTTTCCGGCAGCAGCATGTTGCGAATTGTTACGCAACCGTTGAGTGAAACCGATAAGGAATTTCGGGTTTTCAACGATGTGGTACCTGATCCTCCGATTGACAAAATCGTAGTGGGGGTTAAAGCTGTTTTGGATTATAAGCCGGACTGCCTGATTGCAGTCGGCGGTGGATCCGTTATCGACTCTGCCAAGGCAATCCGTGAATTTGCTGTGCGCATGCATGAAGCCAAAATTGCGTTGATTGCGATCCCTACGACCAGCGGAACAGGTTCGGAAGTTACAGCGTTTTCTGTGATCACGGATCCTGTGCGCCATATAAAATATCCGCTTGTGTCTGAAAGCATGCTTCCCGAAGAAGCAATTTTGGATGAGGAATTGGTTAAGAGTGTTCCTCCCAATGTTACGGCGGATACGGGTATGGATGTTTTGACGCACGCAATCGAAGCATATACCAGTATGAACAATAATGAATTTTCTGCAGCGCTTGCGGAGAAAGCGATCGAGATCTGCGGTGCGTTTTTGCTTCGTGCTTATCTCGACGGAAACGATTGGCATGCACGCAGAAAAATGCATGTGGCGTCTTGTTTGGCCGGTCTTGCGTTCAATTCGGCATCGCTTGGGCTCAATCATGGTATGGCGCATCAGCTCGGTGCAAATTTCCATATAGCGCACGGTCGCGCCAATGCAATGCTTTTGCCGCATATTATTGAATTTAACAGCGGCATCAATATTCATTCGCGCAGTCAGAAAGAATATCCGAAGCAAGTTGAAAAGTACGTATCCATTGCACGTCTCTTGGGATTGCAGAATTTTAATACGATCACTACGGTTCGTGCATTGGTTAACTGGATACAGTTCATGAATAAGGAAATGAATATTCCTTTGTCAATATCGCAGATGGGCAATATTCAGGAAATGGAATATCGCTCCAAGATTCCGCAGATGGCGGATGCGGCTTTGGCCGACGGTTGTACGGCAACGAACCCGAAGGTCCCGACAAAAGCGGATGTTATGCGTATTTACGAAGAACTTTGGTAAGCACACAGAAGTTTTCATCCTCTTGAAAACTCAAAAAACAGAGCGGATTTTTCCGCTCTGTTTTTAAATTTAAAAAATATTTAAAAGTACTTGTCAGCCTTTGAAAAATTGTCGGATGTTTCGCATTGAAAGACATAAATGGCTTTCGTTTATACAAAGCATATTATTTTTCTATGAAACACGGCAAATCTGCCAAGATTTTTTGAAAGATAGGTTAAAAAGATATACGTTGTTAAGACAGAAAATTAAAGGTGATCGATCATTATTAAATTATTTTTTAAAAATCAGAGAATCGATTGCAATTTGTTACTGTATTCTTTATAATAGTACATGGTACAATGAGCCTATAGCAAAGCATGAGAGAGTAATTTGAACAAGCTCTCTCTGTAACATAATAGGACTTATGAGGAGGAGATGTTTTGAGTAAAAGAGTTGAGCGCTTAGGAGTTATGCTGGACTGTTCCCGCGGAGCTGTATATACAGTAGACGCGCTGAAAAAGTATATAGATGTATTAGCAAAGATGGGATATAATTCTTTGCAACTGTATACGGAAGATACCTATGAAGTGAAGGGGGAACCTTATTTCGGATATTTGCGCGGGCGGTATTCGGTTGAGGAATTAAGAGAATTAGATTTTTATGCCGGATCAAAGGGAATTGAATTGATACCTTGCATTCAGACGCTGGCTCATTTATCGGGTGCTCTTCGCTGGCAGGAATATTTTAATTGTACAGACGTAAACGATATTTTGCTGGCGGAAGATGAGCGTACATATCTTCTAATCGAAAATATGTTTCGTGCATGTTCGGAATGCTTTCAAAGCCGTAATATCAATATAGGCATGGACGAGGCGCATATGGTAGGGCTTGGCAGGTATCTGGATCTTCATGGCTATAGAAGCAGATTTGAAATTTTAATAAAACATCTGGAGAGAGTTTGTAAGATTGCAAGTAAATATGGGTTTAAACCCATGATGTGGTCGGATATGTTTTTCCGTTTGGCCAATCATGGAGAGTACTATATCACACATAGTTCGGGAAAAATTGCGAATGTAAAGATCCCGGATAATTTGCGGTTGATTTATTGGGACTATTACAGCCAGGATTATGACCATTATGACGCAATGATCAAGGCGCATCGTCAGCTTGGTACAGAACCGGTGTTTGCGGGCGGCGCTTGGACGTGGACCGGATTTGTACCGCACAACGAATTCAGTATAGAAGCAAGCAGTGCAGCCATCAAGGCATGTAATGCAAACGGCATACAAGATGTTTTTATTACAGTTTGGAAAGATGACGGCGCAGAGAGCTCACTATGGAGTAATCTGCCGTCATTGTGGAGTGCGGCCGAGAATGCGCGCGGCAATTACGATAAAGAAGCTATAGCGGATAAGTTCTTTAAAACCTTTCACGTTTCTATGAAAGATTTTCTTTTGCTGGATGCTCCTGAAAATGCTTTTGAAAAGAGTTTTGTGCATAATGAAACGAAATACATGCTGTATAGCGATGTTTTTTTAGGAATCTTTGATAAGGCGGTAAGACCTTCCGAACCGGAGCGATTCGGTAAGCTTGCTGGGCAGCTGAGAGATATTTCAAAAGGGAAATATGGTTATGTATTCCGAACAATAGCCGATTTATGTGCAGTGCTTGAAAAAAAATATGCGTTAGGAGTTTGTCTGCGTAATGCGTATCAGGCAAAGGATAGGGCTGGCCTTGTAAAAGCACTGGAGGATTTAAAAGAGACAGAGCGCAGGGTTGTTCGTTTTATGCATAGCTTTGAAAAACAATGGATGAATGAGTGCAAACCTTTCGGGTTTGAAAAGCACGATATACGTTTAGGCGGGCTTAGACAAAGACTGTCGCATTGCCGACGTGTTTTGGAAGATTACCTGTGTGGCAAGCGTGGCAAGATCGAAGAATTGGAAGAAAAT
>CASEWU010000254.1 GCA_949291725.1 uncultured Bacillota bacterium | reverse complement strand
CGTGTCGGTACTGACGGCTGCGGGGTATAAGTGCGGGAACATCGGGACACTGGGGATCCGCTATGCGAATAAGGAGATCTCGCCGGAGCTGACCACGCCCGATCCCGTATTTTTGTATAAGATCTTTGCCGACATGGTGGAATCGGGGATCGAGTATGCGGTCATGGAAGTTTCGGCGCACGCACTGTATTTCGGAAAGACAGACGGGATCAAGTTTGAAGCGGCGATCTTCACAAATTTTACCGAAGACCATCTGGATTTTTTCAAGACAATGGGCGCGTACGCGGCGGCAAAGGAAAAGCTGTTTCAGCCGGGCAGGTGTAAATTTGCGGTGCTGAATTACGACGATGAAGAAGGGCGGAAGATCGGGAGCTTTTGTGAAAAGGCATATAGCTACGGGCTGGAAAACCCTGCGGATGTCTTTGCGGTAGATATTCGGGAAGATATAGACGGAAGTGTTTTTGTGATCAACTTGTTTGACGAACTTTACGATATCCGTCTGCATATGCCTGGATTGTATAATGTGTACAATGCAATGGCAGCGGCGGCATGTGCAAAAATTTTGGGAGTGTCGGTGCCGATGATCGCGGCAGGACTTTCGGGACTGCCGCGCGTGAGCGGGAGACTGGAGCATATTGCGCGGTATCGCGGAGCGGATATTTTTGTGGACTTTGCGCATACTCCGGACGGATTGGAGAAATCGCTGACTGCATTGCGGAAGCACTGCGGCGGCAGACTGATCTGCGTATTCGGCTGCGGCGGAAACAGGGATGCGCTGAAACGTCCGATCATGGGGGAAACGGCGGCAAAAATTGCGGATTTTTGTGTTCTGACGTCAGACAATCCGCGCTATGAAGATCCGTTTGACATTATTCTGCAGATCGAAGAAGGCGTGCGCCGCGTTTCGGATGAATATGTGATCGTAGTAGACAGGGAGTGCGGGATCGGTTATGCGCTGGATATGCTGAAAGCGGGCGATGTTTTGCTGATTGCCGGTAAGGGCGGTGAAAATTATCAGGAGATCATGGGTGTGCGGCATATTTACAACGACGTATCGGCGGTGAAGCAGATGTTGTCGGAGCGGTTGGCGTCGGAGAAGGGAAACAATGAGAGCTGAAATTCTGATGATACTTGCATCGGGTTTATTGAGCGCGGCGTTTTGCGCCGTGCTCATACCCGTGTTAAAAAGGCGTGGAGCCAGGCAATACATCCTGGGTTATGTGGAGGAGCATAAAGGGAAAATGGGTACGCCGACGATGGGCGGACTTTCCTTTGTGGCGGCGGTTGCCTTGTGCGCGCTTTTTTTCGGATTGTATGCGGACAGGCATGCTTTGGTTGCGGTAACTTTCGGCGGAGCATGTATGGCAGTGGGGTTTTTGGATGATTTTCTGAAATTCCATTTTCACAGAAATCTCGGGCTTCGCGCATGGCAGAAAATTGTTTTTCAGATTGCGATCGCGCTGTTTGCGGGGATCTATTGTGTGCTGAACGAGCTTACGGTTTTGAATATTCCGTTTACGGGGCTTTCTTTTGATATCGGGATATGGATGCTGCCCTGCGTGGCTTTTGTGTTTATAGCGGCGGTGAATTGTGTGAACCTTACGGACGGATTGGACGGGCTGGCGGCATCGGTGGGATTCTGGTATTTTGCGGCGTTTGCCGCTCTTATTTTTCTGACGGGCGGAGGACAAGCGTTGGGACGGCTCAGTCTGATGCTTTGCGGGGCGCTGTCGGGCTATCTTCTTTTCAACACATACCGGGCGACGGTGTTTATGGGGGATACGGGATCGCTGAGTCTCGGCGGATTTGCGGCGGCGATTGCTGCGTTTACCGGAAATCTTCTGTATGTAGCGATCATCGGGATAATGTTTGTGTGTTCGGGCATATCTGTGATCCTTCAGGTAATATACTATAAACGGACGAAAAAGCGCCTGTTTTTAATGGCGCCGCTGCACCATCATTTTCAGAAGAAGGGATATTCGGAAAGCAGGATCGCGTATGTATATTCGCTGATTACGGCGGCGGCGGGATTGATCTGTTTAATTTTCGTCCGATAGATCCGAGCGGAGGTCGGAAAATGTATTTCAAGAATCAGAAATTTCTGGTAGCGGGTATGTCGAAAAGCGGTGCGGCGGCGGTGTCGTTTTTATTGAAGCGCGGCGCACAGGTCTATATGTATGACGATGTTTCAGAAGGAACGGTGCAAAAAACCATGACGGAATTTATGCAAAAAGGTGCCGTGGCGGTGCAGGATGGGGAGATATCGGCGCTGATCAAAGAATGCGATGTATTGGTGCTCAGTCCGGGGATCCCGATCGATCATGCTTTGCCTGTGGCGTTCCGCAAGGCGGGAAAGCGGATCATCGGTGAATCGGAACTGGGATGTCTGTATCTGCGGGCGGCACTTTTTGCTGTTACGGGTACAAACGGAAAAACGACCACGGTTACGATGTTGGACGAAATTTTCCGCGCGGCGGGGGAGAAGAGTGTGGCGTGCGGAAACATCGGGCTCCCGTTAACGGCGTGCGTAGACGAACTGGATTATAGTGATATTGCCGTGATGGAGGTTTCCAGCTTTCAGCTGGAAACCTTGTCGAGTATTCGTCCGCACGTGGCGATCGTAACCAACATAGCGGCCGATCATTTGAACCGCCATTACAGTATGGAAAATTACATATTTCTCAAATCCAAGCTGCTTAGAAACATGCGGGAAAGCGAGTATGCCGTACTCAATTACGATGATCCTGCCGTAAAAAATTTTGCGGCGGATGTGCGGTGTCCCGTGCGGTGGTTTTCGGTACGGGAACAGGTGTCGGGGGCTTATTTGTTTGAGGGCGGATTGTATTTTGAAAACGAAAAGATCATGGATGTGTCCGACCTGCCGCTGCAGGGAGAGCACAATGTGAAAAATGCGCTTGCGGCGATCTGCGCGGCGAAACTGGCGGGAGTTGCGAGCGGGGTGATCGCGTCGGCGCTGTCGCATATGCGCGGCGTGCGGCACAGGATACAGACGGTGGACGCAGTAAACGGAGTTACATATATCAACGATTCGAAAGGCACCAACGTGGATGCCACATTGAATGCGGTGGCATGTATGCAGGCGGAGACGGTTTTGCTTTTGGGCGGAAAGGATAAGGGATATGATTATGACGAACTGTTTTCAAAGCTGCGCGACAGCCGAGTGGTCCAGTGTGTGCTGTACGGGGAAAATCGGTTCAAGCTTTTAAACAGTGCGGTCCGAGCAAACGAATCGCGGATAACCTTGTGTACGGATTTTGATACGGCGGTGCGCCTTGCGGCAATGATGGCGAAGCCCGGACAAAATGTTTTGCTGAGTCCTGCAAGCAGCAGCTTTGATGCTTTTTCGGGGTACGAAGAACGCGGTGAAAAGTTTGAAAAGATCGTGGAGGAGCTGAAAGGTCCTCAGACGGAGTGTGCTTGTGCAAGCGGCGATCATTGAGCGGACGAGGTCGGTTCGTCGGGGCGGGAATTGGGGAATTCCCGTACTGGCGGTCCTGTTGGCGGGGTTCGGCGTTCTGATGGTGTATTCGGCGAGTTATTATTCGGCGCAGCAGCAAACGGGCGATGCGTTTTTCTACATGAAAAAACAGCTTGCGGGGCTGGTACTGGGCTGCATCGCAATGGCGGTCATGGCTGTATTTCCGTATCGGAAGCTGAAAAAACTGAAATGGCCGGCGCTGATCGTTTCGCTTGTGCTATTGGCGGCGGTATTTGTACCGGGGCTCGGTGTGGAAAACTACGGCGCAACGCGTTGGATCGGGATCGGTCCCGTAACCATTCAGCCGTCGGAAATTTCCAAATACGGATTTGTATTGTTTGCTTCTGCGTATGCGAGTGAAAAGCCGGAGCGGATGCAGCGTTTTATCGGCATGCTTCCCGTATTGGGAGCGGGAGGAGCTGTTTGTGTGCTGATCATCCTTGAACCGAATATGTCGGTTACGATGTGTACCGGCATGATCATGTTGGCAATGCTCTTTTTAAGCGGGGTAAAAATACGTCATCTTCTGATCATTCTGCTTCCGATTGCCGCCGCCGTACCGGTATTGATCATCATCGAACCGTACCGACTGCAGAGGTTGTACGCCTTTTTGGATCCGTGGAGTTCGCCGCAAGGGGAAGGATATCAGTTGATCCAGTCGCTGTATGCTTTGGGAAACGGCGGCTGGTTCGGCACTGGGCTGTTTCGATCGGTGCAGAAATACAGGTATCTGTCGTTTGCCGAATCGGATTTCATTTTGTCGGTAATCGGGGAAGAATTCGGGTTTGCGGGGATAGTTTTACTGTTTTGCGCGTTCGGGCTTTTGATCTATTTCGGGATTCGTACGGCGGCAAAGAGTAAGGATATGTTCGGCTTTTTGATGGCGTCGGGAATTACGGCGGCGATCGCCGTGCAGACAGTCATCAATGCGCTGGTCGTAAGCGGATCGATCCCGCCTACGGGACTTCCGCTTCCGTTGATCAGTGCGGGAAACACGTCCTTGGTATTTACAATGGCAGCGCTGGGCATTTTGTTTAATATATCCAGAAACGAACCGTTGAAAATTCCCGGGGATGAAGCGTTAAAAAATAAAACTTGAAAGAGGCGCGCACGCGCCTCTTTTTATTAAATCGGAGCAGTGCTGCGGCAAGTATATCGGCTTCGGAGCAAATATTTTGACGATCGCCAGCGGGCGCAATTTCAGTTGCGCCCGCTGGCGTATTTTTTTGCGAGAATCCGTTTGTGCAGAGAGGAGGGGAGTAACTTTTTTTGTCGGAAATTCGTATTATGATTGCAGGGAAAGGTTTTTCCGCAGGGGCAAGGCGGGGCGAAATATTTTACGGTAAAGAGAAGCGGCGGTTTTGCCGCGAAAGGAGTATGTTATGGAAAAATATATCATTGAAGGCGGCAGACCGTTGTACGGGGAAGTGGAGATCCAGTCTGCGAAGAATGCCGTACTGCCCCTTCTTGCCGCTGCGGTGCTGACGGAGCAAAAAGTTGTCATACATAAATGTCCCAGGATCACGGATGTGCTGAATATGGTGCAGATCCTGTGCGAGTTGGGATTTAAAACACGCTTT
>CASEWU010000253.1 GCA_949291725.1 uncultured Bacillota bacterium | reverse complement strand
GTATAAGAGTAAAGAATAAAGAGAGGGGTATCCGTATGCGGATATACCCCTCTCTTTATATCTGACAATTTTCGCCGTTCCAGAATTTGAGACTGTAAAGGAAAAACTTGGCGTTATTGTGATTAACGCCAAGTTTCAATGAACTTTATTATCTATATTATAATTAAACGATTCAGAAAAGTTTGTGCTGGTCGGAAGATTCAGACAGGTACTTTTTTCTGACCAGACTGTGAGGAGCCAACAACGAGCGGAACAGTGTTAAAGAGGAATTGACGATCAGTTCTTCCGGGAAATTACATTCACGAACAAGCGCAAGTGCGTAAGTAAAATCAGCGATATGGGCTGCGCCGTGGCTGTCGGATCCGAGGGAAACATAAACGCGTTTTTCTTTGCATAGTTTCAGCAATTCGGCGTCTCTTGCTTTTGCATCGCCGCGGTATCCGTTGGGGTTCAGGGATGCATTGTTCATTTCGATCATTGTTCCGTATTGTTTGCAGGTATTTACCAGGGTTTCCGCGTCGAGAGGATATTTTTCATCGTCCGGGTGTCCGACAATGTCGATGCGCCCGCTTTCGACGGCATGAATCATTCCGCGCGTATTTGTATCGATGTCGGAAGGCTTAAAGCAAGGAGGATGCTGGCTGGCAATAACGATCCCCATTTCAGCCAGGATTTCATCGCTCATGCCGAGTTTGCCGTGTTCGTCCATGACATCGGCTTCAGTGCCGTACAATAATTCGACGCCGAAACGTTTTTTTTCGCAATATTTAAGAGAGCGGAAATAGTTTTCCGTTGCGGACCCGGGGATAGACGGTGAGTGGTCGGTAACACATAAGAGCCGCAGTCCCTTTTGTTTTGCGGCCCTTGCCAAATCCGTGATGGTATCGTGTGTAAAATGACCGCTGGCAACGGTATGAGAATGTGTTTCGATTAAAATATTCATGACTAGATTATATACCTGTTTTGTCAAAAAAACAACAAATTCTTATCAAAAAAAATAAAAAAATTTTTCATAAACCACACAAAGCAACAAAAATTATACAACAAACCACAAATTTTTTTGTGCAAGGTGTTGACATTTATAAAATGTCGGGTTATAATAACAATGAAAGAATTTAAAAGGCGGAAAAGGTCATGGCGAAATTTTATTCAGAAAAAATAGCGATGCGGGACCGTATCGGAAGACTGAAAGATAATCTTTATAAGAAGATGCCGGAAATTGAATCGGCTCGTGCCAGGCTGATTACGGAATCCTATAAGGAAACAGAAGGTGAGCCGATCATTACGCGCCGCGCGAAGGCATTTTTGCACATTCTGCAAAATCTTCCCATTACGATCCGGGATGAAGAACTGATCGTGGGCAGTACGACGCTTGCACCGAGAGGATGTCAGACATATCCTGAATTTTCCTATGAATGGCTGGAGTCTGAGTTTGATACCGTCGCAACGCGTACGGCGGATCCTTTTTATATTGCTGACAGTACAAAACGTGAAATTGCAGAAGCGGACAAGTACTGGAAAGGGAAAACCACGAGTGAGCTTGCGACGTCATATATGGCTCCGGAAACGATTCGTGCGATCGAGCATAATATTTTTACGCCCGGAAACTATTTTTATAACGGTGTCGGTCATGTTACGGTGCATTATGACTGGGTATTGGCTGTAGGATTCAAAGGGATTGCGGAAAAAGCGAAGAAAGCTCTTTCCGAAGTGAATCTCGGGGATGCGGACTGTGCGCGCCGTACACATTTTCTGCAGGCAGTGATCATGAGCTGTGAAGCGGCGATCATATATGCGAAGCGGTATGCGGCGCTTGCGCGTGATATGGCGCTTAAGACGACCGATGAAAAGCGCAAGACTGAGCTGTTGATGATAGCGAAGAATTGCGAAAATGTGCCGGAAAACGGTGCGCGGAATTTCTGGGAAGCCTGCCAGTCCTTCTGGTTTGTGCAGCAGCTTTTGCAGATCGAGTCGAGCGGACACTCTATTTCTCCGGGCAGATTCGACCAATACATGTATCCTTATTATAAAAAGGATCTGGACGCCGGAACTCTGACCAGGGAAGATGCGCAGGAACTGATCGATTGTATCTGGATCAAACTTAACGATCTGAATAAGTGTCGTGATGCGGCGAGCGCGGAAGGTTTTGCCGGATACAGTCTTTTCCAGAATCTGATTGTCGGCGGGCAGAATGCGGACGGCCTGGATGTTACGAATGATCTTTCGTTCATGTGTATTACGGCGTCGATGCACGTATTGCTTCCGCAGCCGTCGCTTTCCATCCGTGTGTGGAACAACAGCCCGCATGAACTTCTGATGCATGCGGCAGAGCTGACGCGTACGGGAGTAGGTTTGCCTGCTTATTATAATGATGAAGTGATCATTCCTTCCTTGATGAGCCGAGGGCTGACTTTGCAGGATGCGCGCGAATATAATATCATCGGTTGTGTGGAGCCGCAGAAGTCCGGCAAGACGGAAGGCTGGCACGATGCAGCGTTTTTCAATATGTGCCGTCCTTTGGAACTGGTGTTCTCGGACGGGATGGATAAAGGCGAACAGGTCGGTATCCATACGGGCGACGTAGCGCAGATGAAGACATTTGATGAGTTCTACGACGCTTATAAAAAGCAGATGAATTACTGCATTTCACTGCTTGTAAACGCAGACAATGCGATCGATGTGGCGCATGCCGAAAGATGCCCTTTGCCGTTCCTTTCGGGGATGATCGAAGATTGTATCGGCCGCGGCAAATCGGTGCAGGAAGGCGGTGCAATTTACAATTTCACTGGTCCGCAGGGATTCGGCATTGCGAATATGGCGGATTCGCTGTATGCGATCAAAACTCTCGTATTCGACGAAAAGAAAGTAACGCTTGCGGAATATCGGGAAGCGCTGCGTGAAAATTACGGCAAAGGACTGGATGCGCAGAAAGCGGAAAAGGTCGTTGCGGAAGTTGTAAAAGAACTGAAAGCCGCGGGCAAGAATGTTACGGAAGCGGAAATCGCGTCGGCTGTTTCGGCGCTGGTCGGAAACAGCACAAAATACGACAAGCTTCTGGAAATGATCGAAAATGTACCCAAGTTCGGCAACGATCTTGAGGAAGTGGATGCTTTTGCGCGCGATGTCGCTTATACATATACGCGCCCGCTGGAAAAATATATGAACCCGCGCGGCGGACATTTCCAGGCAGGGTTGTATCCTGTGTCTGCGAATGTGCCTTTGGGAGCGCAGACAGGTGCAACGCCGGACGGAAGACTTGCCGGCAAGCCGGTAGCGGACGGGGTTTCGCCTTCGGCAGGAAAAGATGTACACGGCCCGACGGCTGCAGCGAACTCGGTGGCGAGGCTTGACCATTATAT
>CASEWU010000252.1 GCA_949291725.1 uncultured Bacillota bacterium | reverse complement strand
CGGGAAACTTATATAATAAATAAAAAACTTGTTAAGCGAGCCGAAACGTGAGAAGGTATTTTGTTTATTTAAAGGAATACAAATGGTATTGCATATTGGGAGCGGCTTCAAAGTGGATCGAAGCGGTGCTGGAACTTCTTGTTCCGTTGGTCATGGCGAACATCATTGATGTAGGCATAACGGAGCGCGCAAGTATCGGGTATGTTCTTGCGGGAGGCGGCGTCATGCTTGCGATGGGAGCGGTCGGATTCGGCTGTGCGCTTTTTTGTCAAAGGAGCGCGTCTATTGCGTCGCAGGGGTTCGGTACGAATGTACGAAACGCACTGTTTCGGCATATCAATACATTGAGTTACCGGGAACTGGATAAAATCGGGACTGCGTCCTTGGTAACACGCACGACGAACGATGTAAACCAGATGCAAAGTGCCGTGGCGATGATCATCCGTCTTGTTGTCAGGGCTCCGTTTATTGCGGCAGGTGCCGTTGTTTTATGTTTTATCATTGACTGGCAAATCGGACTTTTGGTTACAGGTATATCCGTTTTGGTGGGGCTGGTTTTATGGGTGATTATGCATAAAACGGTGCCGTATTACGCGAAAAATCAAAAGAAACTGGACAGACTGACGCAGATCACAAATGAAAATCTGGAGGGAGCGCGCGTAGTGCGTGCGTTTTCGAGAAGAGAAGGTGAACGTGAACGCTTTGATGTTGCGGCAGAAGATATGCTGGACAATTCTCTTAAAATCGGCAGGATCTCGGCGTGGCTGAATCCTTTGACGTATGCGATCGTCAATTTTGGAGTGGCGCTGATTCTTGCATTCTGCAATTTCAAAGTTCATACTCCCGCCGGATTTACGAGCGGCGATATTGTTGCTCTGATCAACTATATGGCACAGATCCTGAATGCAATGATCGTCATTTCCAATCTTATTTCGCTCTTCACAAAAGGGTATGCATCGATGAATCGGGTCAGTGAAGTGTTTGATTTGAAATCGAGCATTGCGGAAACAGGGGACGCGCAGGCGGATTTTTCGCAGCCTGCGGTGGAAATGGACCATGTAAGTTTTTCTTATGCGGGCACGGAGCAATACTCTTTGTCGGATGTAAGCCTATCGATTCCGCGCGGTGCGACGGTCGGTGTGATCGGCGGTACGGGAAGCGGTAAGAGCACACTTGTAAATTTGATGCCGAGGCTTTATGATGCGAGTTGCGGAACTGTAAAAATTTTCGGGAAAGACGTAAAACAATACCCCATGCATGAACTGCGTCAGCTGTTCGGGGTAGTGCCGCAAAGTGCGGCATTATTTTCGGGAACCGTCCGAACTAATCTGCGTTGGGGTAAACAGGACGCGACGGATGATGAGATGAACGATGCATTGAAAACGGCGTGCGCGTATGATTTTATCACGGAAAAAGGCGGACTGGAGCAGCCTGTAACGGAGGCAGGAAAAAATTTCTCGGGCGGACAGCGTCAGCGGCTCACGATTGCGCGCGCCGTTGTCGGGAAACCTGCGATTTTGATTTTGGATGACAGCTGTTCGGCGCTGGATTTTGCAACGGATGCAAAGGTGCGTAAAAACATTTCCGAATTGAAAGACTTGACGACGATCATTATTTCGCAGCGTGCGTCGTCGATCAAAAATGCGGATGTGATTTATGTCATGGAAGACGGAAAAATCGTAGGGAGCGGAAAGCATGCGCAGTTATATGCGAATTGTCCGCTGTACCGTGAAATATGCGATTCGCAGACGAGGGCATAAGTATGGACAGAGAATTATCCCAAAAGAAATTCAAACGCGGTATCACGCATCGGCTG
>CASEWU010000251.1 GCA_949291725.1 uncultured Bacillota bacterium | reverse complement strand
CAAATTGTTGTTCGAAATCTTTCCCGCAATTCTTTCTATATCGCGGATCCCCTTCAGCGTATCCGCGATCCCGACACGGATCACCGTGGCATTGAAAAGCTCATTTACCGCCTCCAGCCTCCGCTCGATGTCCTCTTTTTTCTGCAAAGGATTCAAAACAAGCCGGTTCATCAGACGCGCACCCATCGCCGTCTGCGTTTTGTCCAACAGCCATACCAGCGACCCCTTGCGCTTTCCGTCTCCTAAAGTTTTCACCAACTCCAGATTCCGTATCGCCGCTCCGTCCAGCATCATCGCGCCGCTGTCCCCCGCGTACTTCACGGAATCAATGATCTTCAATGCATTCTTTTGCGTTTCCCGCAAATATTCTACCAGCGCTCCGCTCGCCGACACCGCCGCTTCATGCCCGACCAATCCGAACGGCTCCAATGTCTTGCACCCGAGCTGCCCCAATAAACAGCCCTCCGCCTTGCGAAACGTAAACGCCCACGGCACGTAACAGGAAAACTCAGGCAAAGTTCTCAACATGTTTTCATTTTTTGTCGATTTTATATACGCATCATTGCATATAATCTCAGCCGGAGAAAGCCTGCTCAGACATTCCAGACTGTCCTGCACAGCGCGTTCGCCTTCATAATCGCAGACATAGAATTCGCCCGTGGTAATATCCGCCCATGCCACCGCGCATTTTTGTTCTTCCTGATAGACACAGGCAATATAATTATTTTTCTTTTCGTCCAGCAAACTGTCTTCGATGAGAGTCCCCGCCGAAACGACCCGGATCACGTCCCGTTCCACCATACCTTTCCCCGGCGTGGGTTCCGTCAACTGCTCACAGATGGCAACTTTCTTCCCCAATGACACCAGCTTCGCTATATACGTGTCCGCCGCGTGAAAAGGTACGCCGCACATCGGTGCACGCTCTTCCAACCCGCAATCCCTGCCCGTCAACGTCAGATCCAGAAGCTGCGAAACTTCCTTCGCATCTTCAAAAAACATCTCGTAAAAATCACCGAGCCGGTAAAAAACCACGCAATCCTTGTATTTCTCTTTTACTTCCAGATAATGCCGCATCATCGGCGAAAGTCCGCTCATCCGCTTTTCCTTCCTCTCTATTCTTTCGTATCCTCACACAGCTCGCAATCCAACGAAACTCCCGAAGTACCGCTTACCTTAAGCTTCACAAAATCCCCGACTTTGTTCGTTTCACTCTTGAAATACCCCATCCTGCCGTATTCATCTCTGCCAAGGTATAATCCGCGTTTTGCATCGTAATCCTCACACAAAACTTCGATCGTTTTTCCGCGATATGCGGCGGAAAGTTCGCGTGTCTGCGCATTTACCAGTTCCACAAGCCGCATGATCCGATCTTTCTGTACTTCTTCGGGGATCTGTCCGTCCATCCCCGCGGCAACCGTTCCGCTCCGACGCGAATAAACAAACGTAAACGCCGTCGAAAAACGCGCTTCCTTCACAAGAGACAGCGTCGCCTGAAAATCCTCTTCCGTCTCCGTCGGAAATCCTACCATGATATCCGTCGTCAGCTGACAATCCGGTACATATTTCCGAAGCATTTCGACCTTTTCCAAATATTCTTTCGCCGTATATTTGCGATTCATCAACTTCAGGATCCTGTCCGACCCGGCCTGTACCGGCAAATGAACCAGATGACAGATCTGCTCGTTATCCGCAATCGTTCGCACAAGATCCTCACCGAAATCTTTCGGATTACTCGTCATAAAGCGCAGGCGAAACTTTTCCTTCCGCTCGCATATCTTATTCAGAAGCTGCCAGAATGTGCAGTCCTCGCGGTCATTCCCGTATGAATTCACATTCTGCCCCAACAGCGTTATTTCCTTGTAACCCTGATCCAGCAATGCATTCACTTCTTTCACGATCGCACCGCTTTCACGGCTCCGCTCCCTGCCTCGCACGTAAGGGACAATACAGTAAGAACAAAAATTGTTGCACCCGTACATGATGTTTACCCAGGCATTCGGGTAGCTCGTACGATAGGATATATCCTCCGTATCCGCTTCTCCTTCTTTCTCCCAGACATCCACCACCGCTTTCTTTCCGGCAAGCTTCTTATCGATCAGCTCTCCCAAAACAGGCAGATTGTGCGTCCCGAACACAATATCCACAAACGGAAACTTCTTCCTGAGCTTCTCCGCCGCGCCAGCTTGCTGCGTCATACATCCGCCTACCGCGATCAACATCGAAGGACGGCTCTTCTTCAGTTTTTTCAACGCTCCGATGTTTCCATAAGCATGATTTTCCGCATTCTCACGGATACAGCATGTATTAAAAACCACTATATCCGCTTCCTCTTCGCTCTTGCCTTGTTTATATCCGCGCGCGCGTAAAATACCGGCTATCTTCTCCGATTCATGCACATTCATCTGACAGCCATACGTCGTGATCCAATAGTATTTTTCCATTTCTGACCTATTCTTCTTTACAAAAATTTACCCGTTTATCATTATACATTTTTTCAGGATTTTTTTCAAGTCTTTGAACTTTGTTAAAAGGGAAATAATTTGCGCAAAAATCGTTATACTGTTATAAGGGAGTTCCGATATGAAAGTTCTTACAAAAATTACAATCGTTTTTTTATGCGTCCTTCTCGCATCCGCGACAGCCGCGGCCGCTTATTATTTTATCGCTACGCGCGACACTCGCCTTGAAGCTGAAAAATTCAGCCTCGCCCAAAACTGCGCCGTTATCTTGGACAACAGCGATCATAAAGTCAGTGAAATCAACTTTTCACAAAAACATAAAACCGTAAACGTTGCCAAGATCCCGTCTTTCGTCAAAGACGCTTTTATCAGCGCGGAAGACAAAAATTTTTATTCGCATCACGGACTTGATTATAAGCGCATGCTCCGCGCCGCCCTCACAAACCTGCGGGCCGGATCTTTTAAACAGGGCGCCTCCACCATCAGCCAGCAGCTTGTCAAAAATACCCAGCTTTCCAACGAAAAAACGTTGACACGAAAACTGAAAGAAATCAAGCTTACCCGACAACTTGAAAAAAAATACTCCAAAGACGAAATTCTGGAAATGTACCTGAATACCATTTATTTCGGTCATACATGCTATGGGATTGCAGAAGCCGCCGATTTCTATTTCGGTAAGGAACCTTCCGAACTCACTCTTCCGGAAGGCGCTATGCTGGCCGCCGTCATACGCTCACCCAACAACTACTCGCCTTTCACAAACAGTGAAAAATGCCTGAACGCCCGCAACAGCGTTTTGCGGAGAATGTTCACCTTGGGAAAAATCTCGGAAAGTGAATATGAAAAAGCGGAAAATCAGCCGCTTCCCCAACCGCGTGAAAAATCTTTTTCTTCCGACAGCTATCTGGACGCCGTCTATGAGGAATTTCAGAATCTGCCGCTCTTTTCCCCTTACAAACTGCGGGAAGGTTTTCGCATCTACACGTATATGGACGAGACGATGCAGGAATATATCCGGCAGCTTTCAACCGATGCAGACCGTTCCGGAAAGAGTCTGATCGTATGCAATAATCAAACGCGAGGTGTATCCGCATTCTTTTCCACCGAAGGAAATTTGCGAAGACAGCCCGGATCCGCCGTCAAACCGCTCGCCGTCTACGCCCCCGCACTGGAAGAAAACCTGATTTCCCCCTGCACGCCCATCTGTGATGAGGCAACCGATTTCGGCGGCTATGCACCCGCAAACTATCATGACATGTATTGCGGATGGATATCCGTACAAGATGCCCTTGCACAGAGCCTGAATATTCCGGCCGTCAAGATTCTCAACGAACTCGGAATCGAGAAAAGCTGCGCCTATCTGCAACGTTTGAATCTTCCCGTACTTGACACCGACAAAAATCTTTCTCTGGCGCTCGGAGGCATGACCGAAGGCTTTACCCTTCCCGAACTTTCCGCAGCTTACGCCACCTTCGCGAACGGCGGCCAATTTGCGCCTGTTGCCTTTATACGAAAAGTCGAGTCGGAAGACGGCGAAATACTCTATGAAAGAAACCCGATTCCGATCCGCGCCTTTTCTTCCGACACCGCCTGCCTTACCAATAAAATGCTGCGCAGCTGTGTACAAAACGGAACAGCGAAAAAGCTGAACACCCTTTCCTTTGAAGTGTGCGCAAAGACAGGAACAAGCGGAACAGAAAAAGGCAATACGGATGCCTGGACGATCTCGTACACGACTCTTCACACCGTCGGCGTCTGGATGGGAAATGCCGATAACTCCCTCACGGACATCACGGGCGGAGGACTTCCCTGTCATTATGCCATGCTCATTCTGAAAAAACAATACCAAAACTCTGCCCCGCAAAATTTTACCGATGATCCGGACATCGTAACTTGCACTCTGGATAAGATCGCATACGATAAAGATCACATCTTGCGGCTCGCTTCTCAAAACCAACCGACAGCCACAACCTTTACCGAACTATTCCGCAAAAGCAATTGCCCGAAAGATCAGACTTCGGATCTTATCACAGAGAATTGCACTCTCCGCCTTGAAAATAATACAGTTATGATTGATTTATGTCAGACAGAGTACTATAATTACCTGATAAAACGTGAAAACAGGTCCAAAACAAAGACAATATTTGACGGAAAAGCAAATGCAAGTTTTCATGACAAAACAGTAAAAGCTGGAGAAAAATATGTCTATACCGTATGCCCCTATTCTATAAACGACAAAGGAGAACGCATTTACGGTAAAGAGATCCGTTTGCCTGCAGTCATAATTCCCAAAACGCCAAAAGATATACCCGACAACTGGTGGGAACACTGATCGCACATTTTAGGAGTAAACTTTTTAATCAGAAATACTATTTAAAGAGAATGCCGCGACGCGCAATATCTTTGCGCGTCGCGACATTTTTCGTCATCAGAATACAAATTTCAAATGCTTTGATAAGAGGCAGAAAATCCATGCTGTACTATTAAGATCTTTTAATAAGCAGCAGGATCCTTGCCGTACTTTTTAAAAATGCACCGTTTCGAGCGTTGAAAGAGCTTCCTCTACCAGTCCGTTTACATCCAGCTTTGCTTCCGCAGCTTCCACTTCCGATAGTCTGGGACGGATCAGCGGATGCTTCGGCAAAAATACCGTACAACAATCCTCATAAGGCTGAATCGATGTTTCAAACGTACCGATGGCACGGGAACGCTCGATGATCTCCGTTTTATCAAACCCAACCAAAGGGCGCAGAACAGGGACGTTTCTGACCACTGCATTGGAAGACGTCATCCCCTCGATCGTCTGGCTCGCAACCTGTCCCAAGCTTTCTCCCGTTATGATACACTGCGAACCTCTCTTTTCACAGAGCCGTTCCGCAATACGCATCATGAACCGCCGCAATAACGTGATCATCATTTCTTCCGGACAATTTTTATGGATCGCTTCCTGAATATGCGTAACGCTCACGACGTTCAGCGTCATGCCGCCCGTATAGGTCGACAGGATACGTGCAAGCTCTTCCACCTTTTCCCGCGCCTGCATATTCGTATACGGATAACTGTGAAAATGAAGTCCTTCGATCTTCATCCCGCGCTTTGCGATCATATAGCCTGCCACAGGACTGTCGATACCGCCCGACAAGAGAAGCATGCCTTTGCCTGCCGTCCCTACCGGCATTCCTCCCGCCGCTTTTACCACGCCGCCGAATACTAGCGCCGTACCGTTTTCACGGACATCGATACTGACCACCATCTGCGGATTGTGCACGTCCACTTTCAGCGACGGAAAATCATCCAACAGCCTTCCGCCAATCTGCGCATTGATCTGCATGGAATTGAGCGGGAATTTTTTGTCCCCGCGGTTGGTTTCCACTTTAAACGTTCCTTCTTTCGGAGCAATTACTTTGACCGCTTCGTAGATTTTCTGCATGTCCGCTTCCACTTTATATCCGACGCTCAACGTATGCGTACCGAAAACCTTGCGCAGGCGCTCTACGATCTCATCCGCCCGCCCTTCGTCAAAGTTTTCCACAACATATCTGCCGCTCGGCTTATGCATTTCGTGGCGGATCCCCGTCAAAGCCTTTTCCAGATTGTTCATAAAAACTTTTTCAAAATATCCGCGGTTCTTTCCCTTTAAATGAATTTCACAATAACGTACAATAACTACTTTTTCCATGTTTATCTCGTTCTCTCCGCCAGCTCCGCCGCAGTCTTATTTAAAATTTCAATCGCACAAGCGACCTCATTCTCTGTCGTCGATGAGGCAAAAGACAGGCGCAGTACGCCGTCGGCACGCTTTTCATCCAATCCGCAGGCAAGTATGACACGACTGAATCTGCTCTTTGAAGAACATGCCGAACCCGTCCCGACCATCAATCCTGCATCATCCAGCATGTGCAGCAAAACCTCGCCGCGCAGCCCTTTCGCCGAAACGCTCAGGATATACGGCGACGCATTCTCCGCAGACAAAATTTCAAAGACAGACGCGTTTAACCCCTGCCGTACCTGTCGGTTATAGCCCTGAATGCGTGAAAAATCTTCTTTCAGAGAAGCAAACTTTTTACGCGCCGCAAACTCAAACTGTTTGATCGCAAACGTGTTCTCCGTTCCGCTGCGAAGCCCGTTTTCCTGACCGCCGCCGAAGATATACGGCAAAAGTTTGGCACCTTTCCGACGTATCAGGGCCGCTGCACCGCGTATGCCGCCGATCTTGTGCGCGCTTACCGTGTACAAATCAATGTCTTTGGTCAGCGTGAACGGGATCTTGCCGAATGCCTGCACCCCGTCGCTATGGAATATTGTGCCCGCATTGATTTTTTTCACCCGCGCCGCCAATGCGGCAATATCATTGACCGCGCCCGTTTCATTGTTTACGTGTATGACAGAAACCAAAGACGTCTTGTCATCGACAAGCTTTAAAAGTGCTTCCGCATCCACACCTCCGTCGCTGTTCAACGGTGCAAACCGCACTTCCACGCCGCGTTTTTCCAGTTCTTTCGCACTGTTATAAATTGCCGCATGCTCCCCGGACGTCGTAACGAAATTTCCGCGCTTTGCCGATGAAAATATTGCCTGGTTGTCCGCCTCGCTCCCCGAACCGGTAAAAACAAGCTCATATCCGCCTTGCGGCGCAACAAACGAGAGCAGGACGCGCCGCGCTTCGTCGATCGCTTTGTGCGCCTCAAATCCTGCCCTGTACAATGCCGACGGGTTCAGACATCCGTACGGTTTTAAATATGCAAGTGCCGCATTTACCGCCCCCTCATCGGGGACGGTAGTCGCGGCGTTATCCAAGTAGATCATTTTCTGTTAAATTCCGATTCCAAAAGATTTTTACGCGTATAACGCAGGATCGTCGCCAAAAGCTCCTGACGGCATTCTACAACGAGAATGCGCTTTCCGACATTCGTTACCGCTTGAATATAATAAAATTCTTTGTCCTCTGCCGCCTCGGAGTTTGGCGTGAGAATGTCTTCCTTAATATCGGGAGACGCTTTCAGCTTTTTATACGATTCCGACCCGACTCTTCCGATCTTCACCAGCTTATCATCGCTCAGACGATACAAAAGTTTACGCTTACGTCCGTGGAATACTTTGCTCAGCCGCAATTCTCCGGATATAAAGGTATAATCGTAACTCAGATAGAAGCTATGGCGTTTTTTAAAAAACAACACAGCGCCGACGATCGAAAGCACAAGCATGATTGCCCAAGGGATCATGCCGAGCAGCACCGCTTTCACGTCGATCCCCTGTTCCGGGTCGATCGGCGTGTAAAACAGTCCCCAGATATTCAACAGCGAAAACAGCATGGACACAATACACAGCCACCCGAAAACAGTAAAAAGAGTGTAACGAAATTTCGCCGACTTTTCATTGTGTATACTGACGCTCTCCTCGTAAAATACTTCCTGCATAAATCCCCCCGTCGAGTTTAAAATTCAACCGTTCCTTCAAAAACCTGCCGCGCATTGCCCGTGAGCGTTACACAGCCTTCCGAAGAATACCTTACGATCAGATCGCCGCCGCGTACCTTGACCGTGATATCTTCATCCGTTTTGCAATACCCGCCCAGCACTGCCGCTACGACCGAAGCCGCCGCGCCTGTACCGCACGCCAAAGTTTCACCGTTGCCCCTCTCCCATACGCGCATTTTCAGCGTCTTATCGTTCACGACGCGAACAAACTCAGTGTTAATCCTTTGCGGGAAATACTTCGCATATTCGAACAACGGCCCGACATTCGCAACATCCACAGCATCGACCTTATCGCAGAACACCACGCAGTGCGGATTACCGACATTGACCAATGTAACATTATAATCCTTATCCCCGACCGTGATCTTTCTGTTTACAATCTTATCGCCTTCCAGCGTTGAAGGTATTTTCTTGCCTTCCAAGACCGCTTTGCCCATATTCACGCTCACGGAGCTGACTTTCCCGTTAAAGGTGAACAAAGTCATTTCGCGCACGCCGCTCAGCGTTTCGATGGTCATATGCTTGTTTTTCACAATGCCGTTATCGAACAGGTATTTTGCCACGCAACGAATCGAGTTACCAGCCATGGCGCCTTCGCTGCCGTCTTTATTGAAGATACGCATCTTCGCATCCGCCACATCCGATTTCTCGATCAGCGTAATGCCGTCGCCTCCGATTCCGAAATGCCGGTCGACAAAATTGATCGCAAGCGATTCGGGACAAGTGATCTTGCCGTCCATGTTATCAAAGAAAATATAGTCGTTTCCGCAGCTCTGCATCTTGACAAATTTCAGCTTTGTCCGTTCCGTACGCAGATGGTTGATGTCCACAAGCTCCGTGTTATCTTCATTGAAACGGCTCGCGATGATGTCCGCCAGCGCGTTTGCCGTATCCAAAGACGTGAGTGTCGTGATCCCGAGCAGGATCGCATGATGATGCATGCGGATATAGTCATTGATGGAATCCATATCCGTCTTGCCCGTATACACGATATAGTCGATCTTGCCGGCGTCCATCAGGCGGTAGATCTCCTCGCTCTGCGAGAGTCTGTCCACCGTATGCACGTCAATGCCGAGCGTGCGGATCGTCTCCGCCGTTCCCTTCGTCGCATAGATCGTCAATCCCAGATCGCTGAATTTCTTGGCAAGTCCGAGAATTTCAAATTTGTCCTGGTCATTAATGGTGAAATAAACGCCTACTTCGCGCTGTTTGCTCGGATGGCAAAGCTTGAACCCTGCCGACACGAGCCCTTTGAACAGAGCCTCTTCAATCGTCTTACCGATCCCCAGTACTTCGCCCGTCGATTTCATTTCCGGTCCGAGCTGCGAGTTTACGTCGTTCAGCTTTTCAAAGGAGAATACTGGCACTTTCACCGCCACATACGGCGAACTCTTATAAAGCCCCGTACCGTAACCGAGTTTTTTCAAATGCGCCCCCACCATGATCTTTGTGGCAAGCTCCACCATCGGCACGCCCGTAACTTTCGAAATGTAAGGGATCGTACGCGACGCGCGCGGATTCACTTCAATGACATACAACTCATTGTGATACACCAGGAACTGTATATTAATGAGCCCCTTCGTCTTGAGCGACAAAGCCAGCTGCGTCGAGCATTCAATGATCTTATCCAGCATGATATCGCTCAGATTATACGGAGGATAGACCGCGATCGAGTCGCCGCTGTGCACGCCCGCACGCTCGATGTGCTGCATGATACCGGGGATCAGAACATCCTTTCCGTCGCTGATGACGTCCACTTCCAGTTCCTGCCCCATCAGATATTTATCGCAAAGAACAGGGTTTTCAATGTGCTGCGCCAAAATGACGTCCATATACCGCGAAATATCGCTTTCCGTAAACGCGATCGTCATATTCTGACCGCCGATGACATAGGACGGGCGCAAAAGCACAGGATATCCGAGCTTGTCCGCCGCCGCAAGCGCTTCTTCCTTCGTCATGACCGTCAGTCCCTTCGGACGGCTGATGCCGAACTGTTCCAGAAGCTCGTCAAAGCGCTCCCTGTCTTCCGCCATATCCACGCTGTCCGCACTCGTTCCCAGAATGCGCACGCCTTTTTTATCCAGATAATTGCAAAGTTTGATCGCTGTCTGTCCGCCGAACGTGATCACCACCCCGTAAGGCTTTTCTTTATCGATGACATTCTGCACATCTTCGGGCGTGAGAGATTCAAAATACAGCCGATCCGCCGTATCAAAGTCGGTGGAAACCGTTTCGGGGTTATTGTTGATGATGATCACTTCATACCCCAGCTGTTTGAGCGTCCAAACGCAATGCACCGACGAGTAGTCGAATTCAATACCCTGACCGATTCGGATCGGGCCGGACCCGATGACGATGATCCGCTTTTTCGTGCTTTCCTTGATAAACGGCGTCGCCTCATCGTGCGCGTATTCGTCATAGGTCGAATAGAAGTACGGCGTTTCCGCTGAAAATTCCGCCGCGCAGGTATCGACCATTTTATAGACCGCCTTCCTGTGATAAGGGATCTTCTGACCAGATATCTTTTCCAGCTCTTTGTCAGGATAACCGAGCCGCTTGCCTTCATCGTACAGGCCGCGCGTCAGTTTCTCTGTCTTTAAACGGTTTTCAAAATCAACAAGATTCTTTAATTTGTTGAGGAACCAACGATCGATTTTTGTGATATTGAAAATCTCGTCCAGAGAAATGCCCGCTTTGATCGCTGCAAAGACCGTAAACAGCCGCTCATCGGATAGTTTTTTCAGCTCTTCGCGAAGATCTTTACCCTCGTATTTATCGAGGTTCAAAGACGAAAGCGAAATTTCCGCGCCGCGGACTGCTTTCATGATCGCCATTTCAAAGGAAGTGCCGATCGCCATGACTTCGCCCGTCGCTTTCATGCGCGTGCCGAGCTCGCGCTTTGCATACAGGAATTTATCGAACGGCCATTTCGGAAGTTTGACCACGACATAGTCAAGAGCCGGCTCAAAGCAGGCATACGTCTTGCCCGTTACATCGTTGCGGATCTCGTCCAGCGTATAGCCGAGCGCGATCTTCGTTGCAACCTTTGCGATCGGATATCCCGTCGCCTTGGACGCGAGCGCCGAAGAACGCGAAACACGCGGGTTCACTTCAATAACCGAATATTCGAAAGAATCGGGATTCAACGCGAACTGACAGTTGCAGCCGCCCTCGATCCCCAGTTCCGTAATAATTTTCAAAGACGCCGTACGCAGCATCTGGTATTCTTTATCCGAAAGAGTCTGGCAAGGCGCCACGACGATGGAATCGCCCGTATGAATGCCCACAGGGTCGAAGTTTTCCATCGAGCAGACGGTAAGCACATTCCCGTTTCCGTCGCGCAGCACTTCAAACTCGATCTCTTTCCAGCCGTAAATATATTTTTCGACAAGCACCTGCGTGATCGGCGAAAGCATCAGTCCGTTATGCGATATACTGCGCAGTTCCTCTTCGTTGAATGCAACGCCGCCGCCGGCACCGCCCAACGTGAACGCGGGACGAATGATCACAGGATACCCGATCTTGTTCGCCACCGCCACGCACTCTTCCACCGTGTATGCGATATCCGAAGGAACGACAGGCTGACCGATTTTCTGCATCGTCTCCTTGAACAGTTCACGATCTTCCGAACGATCGATCGCGTCCACTTTCGTTCCGATCAGCTTTACTCCCCACTGATCCAAAAAGCCCTCTTTCGCAAGCTGACAGCCGATCGTTAGCCCCGTCTGACCGCCAAGGGATGCAAGCAAACTGTCCGGCCGCTCTTTTTTGATAATACGTTTGATGGATTCCAACGTCAGCGGTTCGAGATAAATTTCGTCCGCAAGCGCTTTGTCCGTCATGATCGTCGCAGGGTTCGAGTTGCAAAGGACAACGTTCACGCCCGCATCTTTCAGCACGCGGCATGCCTGCGCTCCCGCATAGTCAAACTCCGCCGCCTGCCCGATCACGATCGGGCCTGAACCGATAACCAATACTTTCTTTATATCGCTTCTCTTAGGCATTCTTCTTTCCTCCGTCCATCATCGCCATGAATGTGTCAAAAAGCCCCGTCGCATCCTGCGGCCCGCTGCATGCCTCCGGATGGAACTGCACCGTAAATGCGTTCAGCTCCGGATATTCCACACCTTCACAGGTATTGTCGTTCGCATTGATAAAGCTCAGTTTGCCTTTCGTGATCGTATCCGCAATCACTTCATAACCGTGGTTCTGGCTGGAAATATACACGCGGCCCGTATCCAGATTCTTTACCGGCTGATTCACGCCGCGGTGTCCGTATTTCATTTTCTTTGTCTTGCCGCCCATCGCCAGCGCAAACAGCTGATGCCCCAGACAAATTCCGAAAATCGGCAGCTTTCCAGCAAGCTTGGCTATATTTTCGATCAGCTCCGTGTTCTCCGCAGGATCCCCCGGGCCGTTCGTCAGCATCAGCCCGTCCGCTTTATACGAAAGGATCTGCTCCGCCGTGTATGTCGAAGGCACGCGGATCACTTTGCATCCGCGCTTGACAAGCTCACGCGCAATGTTTTCTTTTGCCCCGAAGTCCCAGAGCACCACCGTGCGCTTCGCATCCTTTGTGTCGTAAACCATTTCGCTCTCGCAGGTACAGCTTTTAACTGCGTCGCGGATCACGAACTTTTTCACCGCGTCCAGATCCTGCACGGGCTTGGACGAGATTACCGCATTCATAACGCCCGACTCGCGCACCGTACGCGTAAGCTCACGCGTATCGATCCCGTATACGCCCGGAATATTATGTTCCTTTAGGAAATCGTCCAGCGTTCCTTCACAGCGGAAATTGGACGGCGTCTTGCAATATTCCCGCACGATATATGCCGAAAGATACGGTTTCTTGCTCTCGCAATCCGAATGGATCATGCCGTAATTTCCGATCAAAGGAAATGTCTGAATGACGATCTGTCCGTAATAACTCGGGTCCGTCAGCGTCTCGATATAGCCCGTCATGCCCGTCGTGAATACAAGTTCACCCAGCACATCCCCGCGCGCACCGAAGCGCTTCCCTTCGAATACCTGGCCGTTTTGCAATGTCAAATAAACTTTTTCTTCTTTCATACCGTAAACCCTTGCGACCTTTCGCTATTATTTCATCAGTTTTACCATTACCGCTTTTTGCGCGTGCAGGCGATTCTCCGCTTCGTCAAAGATCTCCTCCGCATGCGATTCGAACACTTCGTCCGTGATCTCTTCGCCCCTGTGCGCAGGCAGACAATGCAACACCATCGCATCCGGCTTTGCAACCTGCAGCAACTGCGCATCGATGCAGTATCGGCGGAATACCTTTTCGCGTTCCGCTTTTTCCGCTTCCTGCCCCATCGACGCCCATACATCCGTGTACAGCACGTCCGCATTCGCCGCCGCAACTTTCAGATCGCTCGTTACCGTCAGTTTGCCGTTTTTCTGCGCCCACTCGACGATCTGTGCGTCCGGACGATAGGTATCGGGACATGCGATCGAAATTTCCATTCCTGTCTTGATTCCGCCCACGATCAGTGAATTCGCCATATTGTTGCCGTCTCCGACAAAACACAGCTTCAGACCTTTCAGGCTGCCCTTATATTCCCGGATGGTCATCAGATCCGCCAGAACCTGGCAGGGATGACAATAATCCGTCAGCCCGTTGATGATCGGGATCGAACCGTATTTCGCAAGATCTTCCACATCCTGCTGTGCAAACGTACGGATCATGATCCCGTCCAGATACCTCGAAAGCACCCGCGCCGTATCTTTGATCGGCTCGCCTCTCCCGATCTGAAGATCTCTGTCCGACAGAAACAGAGCATGTCCGCCCAATTCCGTCATACCGACTTCAAAACTTACGCGCGTACGCGTCGAGGATTTGGAAAAAATCATACCCAATTTCTTCCCCTGCAGGTACGGATGCGCAATATGATTTTTCCGCTCGTATTTGAGCTGGTCAGCCAGATTCAGTATGCCATAGATCTCTTCCGTCGACAGATCGGATAACTTTAACAGATGTTTCATTCGGATATCACCTCGTTCAAAATTTGTAACGCAAAATCAATTTCGTCTTTTTTTACCGTCAGCGGCGGCAGCAGACGCACTTTGTTCTTCGCCGTCAGAACGATCAGGCCGCGGTCCAGGCACTTCTCCGCCACTTCCCGCGCAGGTTTCGTCGTTTCCAGCCCGATCATCAGTCCAAGTCCCGTTACGGACAACACGTTGCGGATCCTGCCAAGATGCGTGAATAAGTACGCGCTCTTGCCCTGCACTTCCAGCATCAGCGCCTTGTCCAGCCTGCGCAAAATACTGCATGCACCCGCGCACGCCACGGGATTTCCGCCGAACGTCGATCCGTGATCGCCTGCCCCGAATACGTTTTCACACTTTTCAAAAAACAACGTTGCACCCAGCGGCAATCCGCCGGCCAGCCCCTTCGCCGTCGATACGATATCCGGCGCGATCCCGTAATGCTCGTAAGCATACAGTCTGCCCGTTCTGCCGTTCCCCGTCTGCACTTCGTCGATGATCAGAAGAATATCATTTTTCTTACAGAAAACTTCGATCTCCTTCACTTCTTCCATATCCAGCGGGCGCACACCGCCTTCTCCCTGCACCAACTCCAGCATCACCGCACAAGTCTCGTGCGTACACATTTTGCGGACTCCTTCGTACGTGGGATCCGCATACGAAAACCCGTCCAAAAACGGCATGAAATATTTGTGCATGACATCCTGGCCCGTCGCCGACAACGTCGCGATCGTCCTGCCGTGAAAAGAATTTTTCAAAGTTACGATGCGGAATCTGCCCTCGCCGTATTTGTCGTACGAATATTTGCGCGCCGCTTTGATCGCACACTCGTTTGCTTCCGCTCCCGAATTGGAGAAAAACACCTTCCGCGCCCCCGTCTTTTCGCATAGCATATGCGCCAACTGCGCCTGCGGCTGCGTATAATACAGGTTGCTCGCATGCTGGATCTTGTTCAGCTGCGAAATCACCGCTTCCTTCCACTCCGGATCGTTCACGCCGAATGTGTTCACCGCAATGCCGCTTCCGAAATCCACATACTTTTTCCCTTCCTCCGAATACAGCGTGGCGCCTTCTCCGCGCGCCAGATCCACAGCAAAACGGTTGTATGTGTTCGCTATATATTTTTTGTCCTCGCTCTGTATTTTTTCAAAACTCATATCTCTTACACGACTCCTTCCCGACAGGCATTTCCCTCACGGATTTTCCGCACCCCCGCCGTCCAAACCGCATTTTACCTATTTTATCTATTCTATCATAATTCGCAAGCAAATGCAAATATTTCGGGAAATTCTTTTTGAACCGAACCTTTCTTTTTGCCGCGCACACCTTTTGTTATCCGCACACATTCCGCCGACGGTTCCCGCACTTATTTATTGCCTTGCACCTGCATCCGTATTCCGACGCCGTTTCGCAACGACATATTACGACGAAGCAGGAACTCATTTCCCCGATTACCCGAAAAAAGAGACCGATCCGAAAATCAGTCTCCTGTATCGTTAGTCGCTCCCGACAAACATCGTGCCGATGCCTTCGTCCGACAATATTTCGACAAGAATGGAATGCTCCACCCGTCCGTCTATAATAAATACTTTATGAACACCGCGGCGGATCGCTTCGCGGCAGCAATCGATCTTCGGGATCATTCCGCCCGATATGATACCCTGTTTTACCAAAGAAGGGATATCACTCACACAGATCTTTTCGATCAGCGAGCTTTCATCGTCTTTGTCCCGCAGGACGCCTTTGGTATCCGTCATAAGAATGAGACTCTGCGCATTCAGCGCACCCGCTATAAATGCCGATGCCGTGTCCGCATTCACATTATAAATATGCCCCTCGTCATCGTACCCGACTGTAGAAACAACGGGAATATAACCGGCGTCCAATGCGTCGGTTATCACCTTCGTATCCATATGCGTGATCTTCCCGACATAGCCGAGTTTCTCACTCTCCTTGCAGCATTTCATCATGTGCCCGTCAATGCCGCAAAGTCCCAATGCCTTGCCGCCGATGCTTTCCAGAAGATTCACGAGCGACTTATTGATCTTTCCCGCCAGCACCATGCGCACGATCTCCGCCGTCTCCTCATCCGTATAGCGAAGCCCGTCCACAAACACCGACTGCTTCCCCACACGTTTGAGCATCTCCGAAATTTCCGGTCCGCCGCCGTGCACCAGCACCACTTTGACCCCAATCAGATTCAAAAGCACAATGTCGTGCATGACCGACATTTTCAACTCCTGATTGATCATCGCATTGCCGCCGTATTTTACAACGACGATCTTTCCGTTATAATCTTGTATGTAAGGCAGCGCCTCGCTCAAAACTTTCGCGCGGAACTGCTTGTCCTGCTTCGTATCCATACTCTTTCCTCGCATTCCTCAGGTACGATAATCCCCGTTGATCTTGACATATTCATACGTAAGATCGCAGCCCCAAGCCGTCGCTTTTCCGTTTCCGTCGCCGAGCCCGATCAGGATCTCGATCTCGTCTTCCGAAAGAACTTTCTTCGCTTCTTCCTCCGAAAAAGCGATCCCGCTTCCGCCGCGGCACACCGCAATTTCTCCGGCACGGCTCTTAAAATCCACGCTTACCTTCGTTACGTCAACATCCGCGCCCGAATACCCGATCGCACACAGCACGCGTCCCCAGTTTGCATCCGCACCGAACATGGCCGCCTTGAACAAAGAGGATTTGACTACGCTCTTTGCGACCGTTTTTGCCGCCGCCTTGCTCTTTGCGCCCGTTACTTTGCATTCGAGAAGTTTCGTGGCGCCCTCTCCGTCCTTTGCAATCTGACGACACAAATAGGTGGTAACTTTATTCAGCGCCTTGCGGAACGCCGTAAAATCTTTGCCGCTTTCCGTGATGCATGTATTCCCCGCAAGACCGTTCGCCAGGACCGATACCATATCGTTGGTCGAGGTATCGCCGTCCACGCTTACCATATTGAAGGAATCCTTCACATCCGCCGACAGCGCCTTCTGCAGCATTGCAGGCGAAATCGCCGCGTCCGTCGTAACAAAGATCAGCATCGTCGCCATGTTCGGATTGATCATCCCGACGCCCTTGCCGATCGCGCCGATCCTGCATTCCTTTCCGTCCAGTACGAACGAATAAGCAATCTCTTTGGAAACCGTATCCGTCGTCATGATTCCCTGCGCGGCAAATTCACTGCCGTTCTCGTTCAGGCCTTGCACGAGAGCAGGCATCCCTTCCGCGATCGGATCCAGCGAAAGCGGCTGACCGATCACACCCGTCGAAGCCACGATCACATCCTGCGCCGAGATCCCCGTATATTGATTGACAAGCGCGCACATTCCTTCCGCAATCTGCTCGCCGTCCGCATTGCACGTGTTTGCATTGCCGCTGTTGACCACGATCGCCTGCGCATATCCGTCTGCCACATGCTTCTTCGTAACAAGGATCGGTGCACCTTTTACCAGGTTCTGCGTATAGACGCACGCCGCCGCAGCACGCACCTCGCTGACGATCAAAGACAGATCCCTTTTCGTTTTGTTTTTACGGATCCCGCAATGCACTCCGTTTGCTTTGTATCCCAAGGGGGCACACACCCCGCCCTGTATTTTTTTCATAACTCCTCCATGCTCTCATTCCAAAGATATGCGCTCGTCCAATCCGAGCATAATATTCATGCACTGCACCGCCGCACCCGAAGCACCTTTTCCGAGATTGTCAAACACCGAAGCAAGTACGATCCTCTCGTCATTTCCGTCCACATAAATCTCCATACGGTTCGTATCCGACAGAGGGTTTGCCGCCAGGAATCCTTTCGTTTCTTGCGATGTTTTCACGAAATTATGCGACGCATAGTACTCTGTAAAGTAACTTCTGAGGTCGTTTACACTCATTTTCTTTTGCATAAGCCGTGCATACAACGGTACCGTAACGCACATTCCGCTGTAATAATCGGATACGATCGGATTGAAAATCGGAGCAAAATCAAGCCCGCAAACTTTCTGCATTTCGGGAAGATGCTTATGCTTTTGCCCCATTCCGTACTGACGCGGACTGTCCAATTCTTTATTTCTTTGCGGGTCCTCATACTCCGCGATCATCTTTTTGCCGCCGCCGCTGTAACCCGTTACCGAATGGCAGACAAACGGATAATCGGGAGCCACGATCCCGCCCGCGATCAACGGATACACGAGCGAAATAAACCCGCTGGCATGACACCCGGGGACCGCCACACGCTTCCCCTGTGCGATCCGATCCCGATGCCCTTTTGATAACTCGGGAAATCCGTATGCCCAGCCGGGATCCGTACGGTGCGCCGTAGACGCATCTATGATCTTTACTTTCTCATTATCGCACAGCGACACAGACTCGATCGCCGCAGCATCCGGCAAACACAAAAAAACAATATCCGCCGCATTGATGCACTCTTTCCTCGCTGCCGGATCTTTGCGAAGCTCGTCCGGCAATGCCGTGATTTTTATATCTTCCCGTTTCCCCAGACGCTCAAAAATCTTCAGACCCGTCGTGCCTTCCTTTCCGTCTATAAATACATTTACCATTTCTTCCAACGCTTACGCGCCCATATATACACTTTGCGACGAGCCGATACGGATCGCCGCAAATCATTTTATGCCTTGTAAAATTTTTCCACCGACGCAATCTTCTTCGTCCGTGTATTTTATTTCAGCTTTTTCGCATCCAGCAACGCCTTGACTTTCACAGGGAGTCCGAACAGGTTGATAAACCCTTCCGCATCATGCTGGTTATAAACATCCTCTTCTCCGAACGTTGCGATCTCTTCACTGTAAAGAGAATGTTCGCTCTTCATCCCGGCAGGAATAATATTTCCTTTATAAACTTTCAGCCGAACATCGCCCGAAACATTTTCCTGCGTCTTATCTACAAAAGCCGAGAGTGCTTCGCGCAAAGGCGTAAACCACTGTCCGTTATAAACAAGTTCCGCAAATTTGATCGCAACATGCTGTTTGAAATGCTGTGTCTCTTTATCCAGGCAAAGCATCTCCAGCTGCTCGTGCGCAAAATACAAAATCGTGCCGCCCGGCGTTTCATATACCCCGCGGCTCTTCATTCCGACCAAACGATTTTCCACGATATCGATGATCCCGATACCGTTCTTACCGCCGATCTCGTTGAGTTTATGCATGAGTTCGACCGATCCCATTTTCTTGCCGTCCAGCGCAACGGGAGTACCCTTTTCAAAAGTAAGCGTAAGATATGTCGGCTGATCGGGAGCTTTCTCAGGCGATACCCCCATCTCCAGGATCTTATCATACTTCGGCTCATTCGCGGGATCTTCCAGATCCAAACCTTCATGCGAAAGATGCCACAGGTTCTTATCCTTCGAATAGCTCGTCTCCCTCGTGATCTTTAAAGGAATATGATGCGCTTCCGCATAATCGATCTCTTCATCACGGCTCTTGATATTCCAGATACGCCAAGGAGCGATGATCGTCATTTCCGGCGCAAACGCCTTGATCGTCAGCTCAAACCGAACCTGATCGTTTCCCTTTCCGGTACAGCCATGGCAAATCGCATCCGCACCCTCTTTTTTAGCGATCTCGACGATACGCTTTGCAATCACAGGGCGCGCAAAGGACGTACCCAAAAGATATTTATTCTCATACACCGCTCCCGCTTTCATCGTAGGATATATGTAATCTTCAATAAATTCTTTGCGCAGATCTTCAATGTACAGCTTGGATGCACCCGTCTTGAGCGCCTTTTCTTCCAATCCGTCCAGCTCGCTCTCCTGCCCTACGTCCGCAGATACCGCAATTACTTCACAATTGTTGTAATTCTCCTTCAGCCAAGGTATGATGATCGATGTGTCCAAACCGCCCGAATAGGCAAGCACTACTTTCTTGATCTCTTTCTTTTCCATAACAATTACGTCCCTTGTAGTTTTACTGTCATAGATTATACTCCCGCACCCTTCATAAGTCAAGCATTTTGAAATACATTTTTAAAAAATATTCATAAATATTTACTTAATTTTGCATAAATGTTATAATTATACGCATTTTTTTAATTGTTCATGAATAATCACGTTTTACTGCATAAAATACAGTAAAACAAAAGAACCCCGAAACGCTTTTGCGTTTCGGGGTATTGCGTATTTTTACTTTTTGGCCGTAAATCCGTACGTACCGACCGTGTTTCCCGTTTGCACATAACGATTCTGAACGTACGCAATCAACTCGCCGTCAGGAAT
>CASEWU010000250.1 GCA_949291725.1 uncultured Bacillota bacterium | reverse complement strand
TTAGTAATGGAACATCAAGATCAATATTTGTCCGTCATATCGTGGAAACCCTTGCCGATGACTTCGTTGGCGTCGCTGACGATCACGAAGGCATGTTCGTCCATTTGTTTGACGACGGCTTTGAGTTGGTCGATCTGCTGCGGTTTGACGCAGGTAAGGAGGATTTGCTTATCGTTGCCGGTATACATACCTTTCCCTTCCAGCAGGGTGATGCCGCGCGGACTGTGTTTTAAAAGATAAGCGGAGATGTCGTTGCCGAAATCGGTGATAATGTAGCAGAGCTTGGAGCGGTTGATGCCCATGATGAAGATATCGCTGGTCTTTGCGCTGACAAAAATCAGGATAAGCGCGTAAAAAATATTTTCGAAATCGTGCAGAGCTATTGCTCCGGAAATGATGATGATGGCATCCAGAATAGCGGTCCAGACAGGTATGCTGAAAAATTTTAACCAATGCCGGATCTCTCGGCCGAGCAGTTCGGTTCCGCCGCTGGAAACTTTAAATTTGATAAAGATTCCGAGTCCGATTCCCTGCAGGATACCGCCGTACACGGCGGCGAGGATGCGATTGTCGGTCAGGCTGGGTAAAAATATAAAAAATTCATTGAAAACAGACAGAACGGCGATGGTCAACAGACAACGGACGATAAACTGCCAGCCCATTTGTTTTAATCCGAGTACCAGGATCGGAATGTTGATCGCCATCGTCATCAAGCCGATGCTGAGCCGACCGTCTGTTATAAGGTAGAGAAGGGAAGCAAGTCCGGAAGCGCCGCCGCCGACGATCTCATTATGGAGAAGAAAACAATCGACGCCGAGTGCGTACAGACAGCAACCGATAATCATTGCGGTAAAGCGGATAAGTTCCCGCGTTAAAATTTTTCCTGTTTGACTTTTCATAATACGATAGAAAGGGGAGAGCGTTATTCTCCGAGCATGATTTTGAGGATGACCTTATCGGTATCGCGCATACCTTCCATAGCCATTCTTCCGACTGCAGAGATCGTCTGGTCGATATCCGATTGGAGGATCCCTGTGTGCGGCTGGTAAAATTTACCGTCCATAGCGAGATAATGCCCTGTGATCGCGGCGTCGAGTCCGGCGGAAATTTTTGCTCCGCAGGAAGCTTTTGCACCGTCGCAGACGATCCCGCTGACGTTGGCGAGTGCATTGATGAGAGTCATTTTGATCTGATCGGGCGTGCCGCCTGCCAAAAATGTGATAGCGCCGCCGCTTGCCGCCGTCGCGCTGACGGCGCCGCAAAAAGCGGAAAGTCTGCCGATAAATGTTTTTTGGTAGATCGTCAGCAGATTGGAAAGGGCGAGCGCGCGGTAAAGCTGTTCTTCGCCGATCCCTTTTTCGCGCGCATAGACGATCACGGGGATCGATGCGGCGATTCCCTGGTTTCCGCTTCCCGAATTCGTGATGACAGGCATGATGCATCCGCTCATGCGCGCCTCGCTCGCCGCCGCGGCATATCCCTTGATTTTGGCTGCTACGGAGTCTTCGTTGGAAATGATGCTCGTTCCGATCCCGACGCCGTATTTTCCGGTAAGACCCTCTTCGGCGATCCGCATATTGTCTTCGATTTGTTCGGAAAATACTGCTTTCAGCCGTTCAAGGGGAGTGTTTACGGCGAAATCGTAGATCCTGTCAAACGAAAGAATGCTTCTGTCGGTGAGCACGCCGTAGTATAAGCCGTCGTTTTCCTTTGCGTCGTAGATGATTTTACCGTTTTTCTCGATGCGGGTGATGTTGTCGTGCAGGTTGCGTATTTCCACTTCGACGTGATCGTTCCCTGCGTCCGCGCAGATGATCAAATGCAGATTCAGGGGGGTATCCAGCAATTCGACTTCGCAGATCTTGGCTGCATAAAGTTTTTTTGCGTATTCGAGCTGTTCGTGGGTAACGGTGCTGAGCACTTCCATGCCTTTGGAAAAATCGCCGCCGACAGCACCTACGATCGCGCTCGCTTCGATTCCTACCAGGTTTTCCGTGTTCGGGACAATGACGCTCTTTACGTTTTTGATCAGGTTTCCGCTGCATTTTGCAATGATGTGTTCCGGGATCCTGCCGAGTACGTCGCGCGCTTTTGCGCTTGCAAGAGCAATGGCGATCGGCTCTGTACAGCCCAATGCAGGGACAAGTTCTTCATGAAGTATATCAAAAAATTTTTCGGTAAGTTCTTTATCCATAGAAGTAAGTCCTTTGTTAAATCTTACATAAATCCGGGAATGATCCGAAATTTTACGCGATAAAAAGTGTACTTTGGAGCGAAAAAATCAGATCGGGAGATGTGTCCGGCGCAACATCCGGTGAATATCGGAATTCAAACGAAAAAATAAAGTATGCTGAACAGAATTCCGGGCACAAGAAAGACGCAACCCGTTACGATCAGAAAGAGAAAGGGCGGTTTGCGGCTTTGTTTGCGTTCGCGGTAATCGGAAAAACTTTCTTTGTGTTCTTCGCGGTATTTTTCGGAACGCATGGTCATATACAATTGTTTTAAGGCATATCCCATACCGGAAAAAGTACCCTGGCGCAGGATCCAAACGAAAAGTCCGCATAAAAGGAGTACCAATCCGGGGACGGTAAAAGCGTCGCTGAGAATGCGCATGGTCTCGCGGGAGCTGTCGGCGGAAAGGATGCCCTTGCCGAACAGGATCGCCGCGCAGACTGCCGTGCCGCAAAGGGCGGCGATGATCGGCCTGAGAACAGATTTCATGATTTTTCCTTTATTTTGCCGAGATAGTCTTTGTATTCTGCCTCGTTGCAGAGCACGAAATGGTCTTTGCAGACTTCGCGGAAAGTGGGTTTATCGGAGGAATAATCGTGAGCCAAAAGGGGATTATAGGGGATACGTTTGCGTTTTCTCTCATAGACAGGATCGGGCAGAGGGATCGCTGACAACAGCGACCGCGTGTAGGGATGGAGGGGGTGGCGGAACAGTTCGTCTGAATCGGCAAGTTCTACGATCTTCCCCAAGTACATGACGGCGATCCGATCGGAAAAATATTTTACGACAGACAAATCGTGAGCAATGAACAGAACGGTAAGCCCGAGTTCTTTGCGCAGATCGTTGATCAGGTTGATGATCTGCGCCTGAATGGAAACATCCAGGGCGCTGATCGGTTCGTCGGCAATGATGAGTTCCGGCTGCATGATGATGGCACGGGCTATGCCGATCCGCTGGCGCTGTCCGCCCGAAAATTCATGCGGATACCTTCCGCTGTGTTCGGGGGAAAGTCCGACCAGATCGAGCATTTTATACACCTGTTCGTCGATGTATTTCTTATCGCGGATACCTTTGATGATCAGCCCTTCGGCAATGATGTCGCGCACGGTCATGCGCGGGTTCAAAGAGGCGATGGGGTCTTGGAAGATCATCTGAATTTTGTTCGTGATGCGATCTTTTTTGGCGAGTCGCAGCGCTTCCTTATATTCTTTTTCCAGCTTTTCGCGCTCGTTGTCGGCGCAAGCGGCGAGGAGAGGTTCGTAATGCTCGCTCACTTTCCGCATTTCCTGTTCCGCATATTTTTTATTGCAGTGTTTGTCGTCGGATTTTGCCGATGCGATCTCTTCATGCAATTTTTGCAGTTCTTGCTCCAGTTCCCGCTCCGCTGTTTCCGCTTCCCGAATGTTTCCGCCGCGTTTCAATTCCGTAATTTTTTTACGGCCGTTTTGCTTTGTTTCTTTGTATTTTTCTTCCAGGGCGCGCGTACCTGCCGCGATACGTGTGCCTTCGAAAATCACATTGCCGGACGTGATGTTGTAGAGCCGAATGATGGAACGTCCCGTCGTGGTTTTTCCGCATCCGGATTCGCCGACGAGTCCGAATACTTCGCCTTTGCGGACGGAAAAACTGACATCGTCGACTGCTTTGAGTTCGGATTGGCCGGATTTGAAATATTGGCAGAGATTCTGCACTTCCAGCAAAATTTTATTGTTCACGTTCGGCTTCCTCCTTCATGCGGCGGATCCTGTCTTTGATCGCCTTGGGCATTTCCACTTTCGGTGCCAGCGGGTGCAGAAGCCAGGTTGCCGCAAAATGCGTTTCGCTGATTTGGAACATGGGCGGCTGCTGTTTGAAGTCGATTTCCAGCGCGTAGCGGTTTCGGTCGGCAAAAGCGTCGCCTTTGGGCGGATAGATCATATTGGGCGGAGTTCCGGGGATCGCTTCCAGCTTTCCCGTGCTTTCCAGATCGGGGACAGAGGAGAGCAATGCCCACGTATACGGATGAGCAGGGGAATAGAAAATCTCCTCGCTTGTTCCGTATTCCACGATTTTACCTGCATACATAACGGCGATACGGTCAGCGATATTTGCGACAACGCCCAGATCATGGGTGATGAAAATGACAGACAAATTGCGTTCGCGTTTGATTTTATTGATCAGTTCCAGGATCTGCGACTGAATGGTAACGTCCAGCGCGGTCGTAGGTTCGTCGCAGATAAGGATTTCGGGGTCTGCGGAAAGAGCGATCGCAATGACGATACGCTGGCGCTGTCCGCCCGAGAGCTGGAAAGGGTATTGATTGTATCTCTTTTCAGGATCAGGGATACCGACTTCGTTCAAAAGTCGGATGGCGCGGCGTTTGGCGGCGTTTTTCGTAACGCGTGCCGTAGTCTGCGCCGCTTTATGCTTCAGATACTCCAATGCCTGTTGCGCGTTTTCTTCTGCATTGAAAATTGCATCCCTGCGCTCTTCATACAGGCGGATCAGTGCAACAATCGCTTCGCGCATACGTTTTTTAATGAGGTCGGTGTCCGTGATGGCGGCGGGAGCGATTTTCCATTCGGGGTGTTTGCCGCGGCGGATGAGCTTTTCCCTGCGCGCCGTCTGACGGTCAAATTTTGCCTGTTCTTTACGGTTTTTGACCAGTGCGCGAAAATATTTTTCGCAGCAGCTGTTAATACAACCGGCAAAGGTGTGTTCCGTGCTGTTTTTGGCGATCTGTGCGCGATCGATGCAATCGTTTACGCCTGCCGTCAGTTTTTTGACAAGGGCTCGTATTTGCTTTTTATCCCATTCTTTTTCCGTCCGGTTTACGGCGTCGCGCAGTACGGGCAAAAAGGCTTCCTGCTTTTGCGCATGCAATTTGTGCGACTGCGTGAGCGCGGACGCTATCGCGTCGGAAAGAGCTTTTTCAAACTCGTTCGCAGACGGGGAAGAAGTGGATTTTACGGCATCGTATGCCGTCGTGAAAAAATCGGGCTCGGGTTCGGAAAGCGCCTGTTCCAGGATCGAATTCAATTCGGTCAGGGCATTCGGGCGTTCGTTTCCGGACGCAACCGACTGCAAGAGAGCATGGTAATGTTCGGAGCTCAGTGCAGGCAGAAAAGCATTTTTACATGTCGACGCATAGCGGAGAATTCCGAGACATTCGCGCTGTATGCGTGCAGCTTCTTTTTTTTCAAATGCGACCAGAAGGTCGGCGATGCGCGCTTTGGCTTCTTCGGCGTTTTCACGCGCCTGTTTGTAAGAATTTTGCAGGCGCGTTGCCGTCTTTTCCGTGCGAATGAACAATCGGAACAGTTCTTGCTCCGAAGAGTTTCCTCTGCCCGAGGCGTGAAGTGCTTTGAGATAACGATAAAAATCGCGCCTGCCTTCCCGTCGGCCTGTTCTGCTTTTGAGAAGCATGGCTTCGGTAAGCTGTTTGCCGACCTTGACGATCGGGTTCAGACTGGACATCGGATCCTGGAAGATCATGGCGATCTTGTCGCCGCGCAAAGACTGAAACTCTTCCTCGGTGAATTTGAGGATATCTTTGCCGTCGTAGAGGATCTCGCCGTTCTCAATGACGGCGTTAAGGGCGGAAATGCCGAGGATGGCGCGCGTCGTTACCGATTTCCCCGAACCCGATTCACCCACGATGGCGAGCGTTTCGCGTTCGAAAAGATCGAAACTGATGTCGCGCACGGCCTGTACTTTTCCGTTTGCGGTGCGGAAGGATATCCGCAGATCTTTTACTTCAAGAATTTTATTCATCAGTCATCCACCCCGCGCAAAGAAGGATTGAAGGCGTCCCTGAGGCCGTTTCCGAACAGATTGAATGAGATCATCAGCAGGGAAATGACAAGTGCCGGGAAGAAAATGACGTGGGGGAAGGAAGAAAGAACCGCCTGCCCGTCCGACAGCATGGCACCGATGGAAGTCATCGTTGTACCGCTGAGATTGACGATCCCGAGATAGGACAGCATGGATTCCGAAAAAATGACGTTGGGAATGACCAGAACGGATGATGTAATGATCGTTCCGAGCGTATTGGGGAAGATATGTTTGAACATCAGCCGAAGGTTGCCGGCACCGAGCGTACGCGCGGCGAGCACATATTCCTGTCCTTTAAAGCGGTAAAACTGCGTTCTGACCCGTCTGGACGTACCGATCCATCCCGTCAGCACAAACGCAAACAGCAGGGACGGTATGATTCCCGCCGAATTTGCAAGGTGCATCTGGAACAGTGTTGCCACGACGATAAACGGAAGCCCTGCCAAAATATCGACGATGCGTTCCATGATCAGGTCGGTCGTGCCGCCGTAATAACCTTCGATCGTGCCGTAAATGGCGCCGATCAGGAGGTTGATGATCGAAACGCCGAATGCGAGCAGCAGAGAAAGCCGTATGCCCGAGGCAAGGCGGATCACAATATCCTGCCCGACGGAGTTGGTGCCGAATAAAAATTCCGGTTCAAAACCGTTCTGATAAATGAAGTAGTTGTAATAGAGCACACGAATGGTTTTTCCGCTCACGTCGCGCGAAACGGAGTACACGATGTCCCCGTTTTCGTCGCGCATATACAGATCTTCCAGATTCCCGTTTGCGTCTGTAACGGCTCTGCCGCGGTCGTCTACCTTAAACCAATAATTTGCATCTTCTTTATCCGCAACGGCTGAACTGTAGATGTCGACCATAGGGTAAATGACTTGCAGTCCGGATTCTTCTTCGAAGCGTAAAATGGAGTCGTATTCCGTCTGCGTAACGGACATATAGCGAAATCCGATTTCAAGGTAAGCATCCATTTTGACAACGGTGCGGTCGATCGTTTCACCCGCAATGCTGCGGATGGCGGCATATTCCGAACCGATGCCTTGGGTGTTGTCTTCGGTGTCTGTGGCTTTGTCGTAAGACGCGCCGATCCCGATGGCGGAATAATATTCGAATGCACGGGTATTGAGCTCTTTTTCATAGACGCCCGTGGCAATTCCGATGTGCGCGAGCACGGAATTTTTCGGGATCTTGTTTCGGTAGACAGGGTCGCTGAACGACATATCATATTGCGAAAACAGGGGTACGATCAGCGAAAACAAAATCAAAAATACAATGATGCACAGAGCCACGATCGAAGCTTTGTTCTTTTTGAAACGTCTCCAGGCATCGCGGAAATATCCGATCGGTTTCGTCTCGGGCTTTTTGTCGCGTATCTTGTCCGTGCGCTGCGCAAAGCGGAAATCTTCCGGATTCATCGTTGAAAATTGTGTATCGTTCATATTACTTCTTTGCTCCCATGCGAATTCTCGGATCCAGGAAACCGTAGCTCAGGTCAACAATGATGTTTGCGGCAAGTCCGATGAAAGTATAAAATACGGTGATGGCCATGAAAACATTGTAATCGAGTTCCTGAATGGACTGGATATACAATCCGCCGACACCCGGGACGGAAAAAATTTTTTCGATGATCAGGGAACCGGTCAGGATATTGGCGAACATGGCGATGATCGTGGGCAGGATCGGAACCATGGCATTTTTCAGCGCATGCCGCACGGTGGCCTGTCCTACGGTCAGACCTTTGGCGCGAGCCAGCAGCATATAATCGCTGGTAAGGCTTTCGGCGAGTTCTGCCCGCGTAAAGCGTGCGAGGGATGCGATCGAACCGAAACTGAGCGCAAGAATAGGCAGGACCATACTGACAAACATTTCCCATGTAAAATAACCGCCCGTGCTAGCGACGGAAGACATCTGTATCGGGAACCATCCGAGCTTTGCACCGAGGAAATATTGCAGAATGAAAGCATAGACAAAACTCGGGACAGACACGAACAGCATGACGACCGTGGATATGACATGATCCTGCCAGCGGTTCTTTTTGAGTGCGGCGGCAATACCGAGCAGGATGCCGACAGGCACGGAAAAGACGAGGGCATATAAATTGATCAGAATGGTAGGCAGAAGCCTGTCCCGGATCACGTCATTGACCGAGCCGAGGTACTCGATCTTGAACGAAACGCCGAAATTGAAGCTCGTGAGAATATTTTTCCAGTATATGAGATACTGCACGAGAATGGGTTTGTTGTAACCGAGCGCTTCGCGGATGGCTTCTTCGCGTTCCGCCTGCGTTACGTCGAGGATCTCGTTGGGTTCAAGAAGTTTGACGAGTACAAAGCATACGGTCATGATCACAAACAGTGTGAAAAACATGAGAAGTATGCGTTTGATCACATATTTTGCCATAGTGTCTCCTTAAAAAGTATAGAAAGGGGGAATGCCTGCACAGGCTTTCCCCTTCCCGATTGCAAGAATGTAAAAACGCGGCTTATGCGTAGTTCAGATTATTCTTATCCTTGCAGAAATTCGCCCAGTCGCCGTCGTTGTAGTTGTAGGTCATCAGGCGTACGCCGCCGTACATAGCAAAGATATTCGCATTATCCGTAGCATAAGTTACTTTCTTGGAACGAAGCGTAAGGTCGGTTCCCACACACAGAGGCAGCGTGCGGAAATTGCTGAGCAGGTTGTATTCGAGAGCAGACATGATCGCAAGTTTTACGTCGTTGCTCTTGTCGGAATATTTGCCGCCTGCCGCAATGGATTTTTGCCAGTTGTAATAGGTATCGGTCAAAGTCTGTTCGCCTTTTCCGTCTTCAAAATCGCAGGTTACGGAGAATTTTTCTTCGGCAGGATTGAATCCATACTCGATCAGAGTTGTCTGATTGCTGTCGGTAAAGTTGCCGAGCATGCCGTTCGGATCATTGTAATTGCCGGAATAGGAGTAATAAACTGCTTCCAGAGAGCCCTGCGCAATGGATTCAAGGCGTCCGCTCTGCTGCGCTTTGAATTCGATCTTGATCTTTCCTTCCAGCGGCGTACCTTTGGTTGCGGTGTCGACTTGTGTCTGCATGTACTGCTCCAGGGAGGAGAGCTGCGAAGAAAGTGCGTTGTTATAAATATTGATTTTGATCGTTTGACCGTTGGTGTAGATACCTTCTGCGGTGGCCGTATTGTAAGCGCTTATAAAGTTTTCTTTTGCACTGTCAATGTCATATCCGGTGATTGCACGGTATGCTTCGTCCAAGGTTTTGTACGTTTTGCCCTCTCCGTATTCCACTCCGTACAGTTTTACGATGGATTCCTTTGCCTGTTCGCTGTTACGGTAGATGCTGTTGGCATCATTTTCGATATCGTAGTAATAGTTATCGTTGATGAACGAGAATGCAGCTGCCGATCCGGCAAGGATGTTCTGTCCGATGTAACTTCTGTCAAGGCAGAGCGAAAGAGCTTTGCGGAACTCGGTTACGGAAAGGATCTGGCGATTGCCCTGGTTGTCGCTCTCGATGGCTTTGAGCGCGTCCTTGTTAGAGTTGAATGTAATGGACCAGGTGTTGCTCGCCGTACGTTTCAAAAGATAATCGCTGAACTTGTATTTGTTCATATCATTTGCGGTGAGTTTGACCGAATCCAGATTGCCGCTTTCAAATTCGAGAAGCGCAGTCGCCTGATCGGAAATGATCTGGCAGACGATCTTATCTGTCTGGAACTGACCTTCGTGATAGTTGGTGGCACCTTCTTTATAACCGTACCAGTTTTCGTTGCGGACAAAAGTGATCTCTTTGTCTTTCTCATAGCTGGAAAGTTTGTAGGGGCCGTATCCCATGTACTGGCCGCTGGTCGTACCGTAGCTTGTTACGGTCAGAGAACCTTGCTGCGAATAGCCCGCCTCGTAGTAGGGCTTATAAACAAGCCAGTTGTCCGTCAGGAGGTATTTTACCTGCCAAGCGGAAAGCGAATTAACAAATACCATCACAAAATGTGTGTCGTCTTTTTTGTAGATACCAACATTGCTGAAAGGTGTTTCAGCTACTTCTTCATAGGAGAGCACAAACAAGGAGCAGTACCAGGAAGCAATATAGGAACTCATGTTTTCATACATGACGCTCAGGCATTCTTTGATCACATCAAAGTTTTCTTCGGTAATCAGAACTCTGCCGTTTTCATCAATATCTGCGGAAACAGCGTTTTCGAGTTTAACATAATAATCTTCGCCCGAAGTATCCATATTTTTGTAGAAGTATTTTGCCTGGAGTTCATGCCATTGGCTCAAAGAGAAACTGAAACCCGTATAAACAATGCCGTTGGTCAGAGAAAGATATAATTTTTTGTCGGCGATCAGGGCTTGTAAATCTGTATCCGAGTATTCCGTATCGAAGATCTGATTGTAAACGGCGTTGGACGCGGTCAGTACGTACAGAGAGCAATACCAGGATGCAATGTAAGAACTCATGTTTTCATACATAACGCTCAGGCATTCCTTGATAACGTCGAAGTTTTCTTTCGTTACCTGAATGTAGCCGCGTTCGTCGATGCCTGCGGAAACAGCATTTTCGAGTTTGACATAATAATCTTCGCCCGTCGTATCCATATTTTTATAGAAATACTTCGCCTGCAGAGTATGCCATTGGCTCAAAGAGAAACTGAAACCCGTATAGACGATACCGTTGGTCAGGGAAAGGTACAATTTGCCTTCTTCCACCAAACTGTTCAATTCATCTTCGGTATATTCCGTATCAAAAATCTGGAAATATTCTTCCGTAGAACCATAGCTATAATAATTTTTGGCGTTGTAGATCTCATAGTCGCCCGTGATGTACTTGGAAGCGGCGCTGTTTTTCATATCGGGGGAGAGTACGCGTTCCATAGACCAGACATAATCTTCCGCCGTGATTTTCGTGCCGTTTTCAAAAGTAGCGTCGGGATTCAGAGTAATTTCCCAAGCCTTTCCGCTTTCCCCGGCCGCAATGCCGTACTTTCCGGAAAGAGATGAAGTTACGTCAACGGGGTCGCCCGTCGCCATTTCATCCACAAAAGCGTAGGTGGAGCGGTCTTCGCTCAATGTGAGGTCATACAGTCCCATTTCGGTGTAGCCCTGGATATATTCATCCGCGTCGGTGGTACCGTTATGCGTATTCCAGGTCGCAGGAAATTTGGAAATGTATTCCCGATAGGTGTGCAGAGAATCTTCTTCCGATGCCTTTTTAGTGCAGGCGCTCAGTACAGGGAGCATCACGCAACTGAGCATCACCAATGCCAAAATGAAGGCGATCGGCTTTTTGTTGAACGATCTCATAAGTTCAACCTCCGTTAAAAAATTTAGCAAATTTGTAGAGCTGTATATCGAATGAAAGACTCCTCTTGCCCGCGCAAATAAAACAGAATAAATTTTCTTTTTTTTGGATAAGTATAAATAAAAAGAAAATGAGAAACCCCATTCCGATACGTTTCTATTTTAACATGAAATCAATAATTCTGCAAGATGTTTCAAAGAGTAATTTTATACTTATCCATTATTTTTTTTAATAAGGATATAAGAATTTTGGAAAATATAAGAATTATTATGAAAAAAATTGTTTTTTGGCAAGATTTGTTATGACTGTTTATCATCGATTTTTCTTGCGTTGCGTATGAATTTTTGTTGGAAAAATGAAAGAGGAAAGGCATGACTGAAGTCAAATAAGTATGCAGAAGACTGCATTTTTCGGGAAAAATCGGAGATGCGTCCGCCGCATGTTTGAATAAAATTCGATGCTTTTTTACCCAAAAGCAAATGAGATCCGGCATTTACAACAGGTGAAATTGTCGGTAAAATCGTTGTTATTAAATCAACAAATTCTCCGCCGGTTAGGTCCATGCCGGAGGGGAATTTCTTTTTTAAAAAACCGATTCAGCCGAAATTGCGGCAAAATCAGCCGAATTTGCGGGTAAATTTGCGAAAAGGGCTGAACAAAACCCAAAAAAATCATGTTATAATGTCATCGTTGCAACAGGGTAGTGAAACCCGGAAAATGACGGCGCCGTCTGCTTGAAAGGAGAGTAGACAAATGAAAATCAAACTTATTTTGCTTTTGTATGATGCGCTTATCAGCGGAGAGACGATTTCGCGTAAAAAGTTTTGCGCGGAGTACGTTGTCTCAGAACGTACGTTTTATCGCTATATGCAGGAAATAGTTTCTTTTTTGCGTGCACATAAATCCTCTTGTTATATCGATCTGCAAAATGAAGGGGACTATTTTCTGAAAAAGAATGATTAAAAAAATGACTGACAATTTTTGTCAGTCTGTTTTGTTGCCCGAAATTTGTCTTATATGACGGTGGATCGAAAAACAAAGAAAGCTTCATTAGTTGAAAGAGCAGGCAAGCAAAGCTGTTTCGTCTTAAACCGAATAAAGTCTGTAACGCTGCTTTGTTACGATGTTCAGCGAAATTTGCGGCTTTTCAAAAAACGCGGCTCAACAAAAGTATTGCATCATGTACTACAATTTCAGCAGTTGCAGAAGTCAGCTGCCCGAAAAATATCAATGGGGAAAAGTTAAATACTTTATATAAAACAAATGAATAAAAGTTATGTTTTGTTGCGAATGTATGATACGCTGCGCAACGGGGCAGGCATACGTATTGCGGAATGCTGCGGAAAGTATGAAATTTCGATTCCGACATTTCGCCGCTATATTGCTTTTTTGCGCGGATACTTTAACGAAGTGTGCGGCAAAGAGATATTGTACGATGCAGAAAAAACGGAGTATCGCATAATATAGGGTTTGCTGCGCTGTAAAAATGAAAACAAATGAGATAGGATAGAGCGGGCGCCCGTACATTAGGCACGAGGCGTCCGCAAAACAACCTTTTGTCGTTAAAACTTAAAAAATTTTTATGTCATTATCAATTTCTGATATACCTGTTTGTTATAATGGAAAAAATAAAAGCGAGGAGAATTTGTATGGCCGAATTTTATACAAAGATTGTCGGGGTAACCAAAGAGGGGCGCGAGCGATTGATCAGCAGATTATACAGAAAAGGCTTATTGAATCCGGGTACTTCGTTGAAATTTGAAGCGGAGCCTATGAATATTTTTGATCCGTATGCCGTAAAAGTTCTGACGTCAGACGGTCAGCAATTAGGGTATATCAAAAACGACGGGGTGCTGAACAGGGAAATATCAAACAATTTGCGCAGCGGTAAAATTTATCATGTCTATGTTTCCTGCGTTACGGGAGGGGGCAGCGACGACATGAACTATGGTATCAATATCAAGGTGGTGTATTGAAATGGAAAAGATTGCTTTTACGGAAGAACAAAAAAAGGTAATCGATTCCGATAGTAAACGATTGCTCGTGCTGTCTTGCGCGGGGAGCGGCAAGACGGCAACGATCATCGGCCGCATTCAACGTTTGCTCGGCGAAGGGGTCCTGTCGTCGGTATTTCTTGTTCTGTCGTTCAGCAATAAATCGGCTGATGACATCCGAGAGAAACTGGAACGAAATATTCCAGGCGCCAAAATGACTGTGCAGACGTTCCATTCCTTCGGGTTGGATCTTATTAAAAAATATCATGAAGAGCTCGGTTACGATAAAAAGATCGGTATCGCCATGGACAGCGAGCGCAAGAACTTTATCAAATTGATATGTTCACAGCAGCATCTCGCTATAAATACGGACGAGGTTCTGCAATATATCCGCAGGAAAAAAAGTTTTGAAATTGCCGAAGATGAGAAACCGGAGCCGCTATACGAGCAGCTTTTTCAGGATTATATGCGTCTTTTGAAAGAAAAGGGCATGGTCGACATGGAGGATCTGATTTATCTGCCTTTGGAACTTATGCACAAATTTCCCGAAGTAAAACAAGAAGCGGCGTCAATATACCGTTATATCTTTGTCGACGAATACCAGGATACAAATGAAGCACAGAACAGGCTTTTGGATGCGATCACGACGAAAGATTCTTATCTTTGTCTTGTCGGGGACGATGATCAGGCGATTTACGAGTGGCGGGGCGCACAACCGCATTATATCCGAGATAAGGCAGTATCGCATGAATATACCGTATTGAAACTGCAGAAGAATTTCCGTTCTCAGCAGGCGATCATTGATGTGGCAAACCGAATCATTCAGCAAAATAAGGACAGGGTTGCCAAAGTCATCGTGGCGGCAAATCCGGCAGAGACGCCGCCTTATTTCCGGCGCTTCTCGTCTCGGGAGGAAGAGGCTGCGTTTGTGGCGAAAACAATACGGGAATTGGTCGATTCCAAAAGGTTTCATTATAAAGATATCGCCGTTTTATACCGCGGAGAAAAGCAGCTGGAACCTGTTCGGGCGGCTTTGGAGCAAAACGGGATCGAATATGCCGTCAACAGAGAAGACAATAATTTTCAATACAGTAAATTTGTCGCGGTGTTGAAAGCGATCGTCGATTGGGATTCATACGAAGATATTGTAGCGGCGGTCAATTTTCCCACACCTTGTTTCGATAAATTTGTTTTTCAGGACGCAAAGGAAACTTACAATCGCGAAACGGGGAATACACAGGATTTTTCACCGGTCGAATGGCTGAATCGCATTTATTTGTCATCCGTGTTGTATGATGAGGATTGCGAAACATTCCGCAGCCGTTACCGCGTGATCACACAGTTGCGCATGGCAAAAAACTGGAGTGCTAAGCAGGCGATCGCGTATCTGATCGAGCAATACTATCCCGGTTACGATGATCCCGATGCGCACAAGCATGAATCGCAGGAATTTCAATATGTCCGCCAGACGTTTGATCTTGCCTGTGCCTTCGAAGAGTCGATGGGGCCGCAGAGTTTAAAAGATTTTGTGTTGCAGCTTTGCCAAGTGATCGGACGCGACGATTATGATTCTCTGCTCGGCTCCAATGCCGTAACATTGATGACGATCCACCGTTCCAAAGGTTTGGAATATAAAGTAGTGTTTATTATCGGGGTACAGGTCGGAGTATTCCCGAACGATTTTTTTATCAGATCGCAAAAAGATCTGGAAGCGGAGCGCCGCTTATTTTATGTAGCGGTTACGCGGGCAAAAAATCTGCTTTTTTTATCTTCATTCGATGATCCGCTTTGCGGACCGAAAGATCGTTTCGGGAATCTTTTGGATGATCCTTTTGTCAAACACGGCTTTATGGCGGAAATCCCGGAGATCATGTTTGCCAAGCAGCCCGTATCTTCTGTTGCATTGGAAAAATATCCGGTTTGCGAAGATGTCGAGCGTCCCAAGCAAAGCGCATCCGGTGTAGCGGAGACTTTGATTTCGGGGATCGGTGAAGAAGAAGAGAAGGAAATACTTGCCGATATTTCGGGAGAGAAGGCGGATCAGATCAGATTGACCGATCTTTCGGAAGAGATGCTGAAAGAATATCGGAACCAGGCGTATGAATTGGCGCTGCAAAGCCAGTATCAGCTGCCGGACAATGTATTCATCGTCGTGATCGGGGACAAGGCGGTCAATGAAACGACGGCAAAGCAGATCATAAAGGCGAGCGGATTCAAAAAATGGGAGTTTTATGGTTACCACGGCGAAAGCGGGTTCAATGTTAACAGACTGTATCAGAATCAAAGATGCATCGGTATCATCATGGGTCCGATCGCCCACAAATTGCCGACGGTCGGTGAAAGATCGCTGAAAGAATTGCTCAAACAAGACGGGTTCCCGTACACGATCGATCTGATCGATGAAAGGATCACCAAACAGTCGTTGAAAGACGCGCTGACAAAAATCAAATGGGCGTATTTTAAAGAGCAGGAGAAATATAAAATTGCATAAGCGGGGTGGATAATTTGGCAGTTTATACGGTTACGCAGGTCAACAATTATATAAAAACGCTTTTCGAGAGTGCAAAGCCGTTGTCGTCTTTGATGATAAAAGGGGAGATCGCCAATTTTAAGCGCCATTCTTCGGGACATCTTTATTTTACTTTGAAAGATGAGTTTTCGCAGATCAGCGCGATCATGTTTGCTCCAAGTGCGACCAGGTTAAAGTTTAAACCTTGCGACGGTATGCGCATTATTGCGGAGGGCGGCATTTCCGTCTATGTAAAAAGCGGCAATTACCAGATTTATGTGAAAGAGATGCAGCCGGACGGGGTTGGGGCGCTGTTTCTTGCTTATGAGCAGCTGAAGCAGCAATTGCAAAAAGAAGGGCTGTTTGCGCCGTCGCATAAAAAAGCGCTGCCCTCCGTTCCGGAAACGATCGGAGTTATCACTTCACCGACGGGTGCGGCCGTGCGCGATATCATCAACATTACAGGGAGAAGGTGGCCGCAGGCAAAACTTTTTCTTTATCCGTCAAAAGTGCAGGGAGAAGATGCGGAAGGAGAACTTATAAAAGGCTTGCTGTATTTTGAGCAGAAGCAAAAAGTTGACGTCATTATTATCGGCAGAGGCGGAGGCTTGGCGGAAGATCTTTGGGTATTTAACAGTGAACGGCTTGCGCGTGCGATCTATGCGGCGAACACACCCATCGTGTCGGCGGTCGGGCATGAGACTGATTTTACCATCTGCGATTTTGTGGCGGACAGGCGAGCGCCTACGCCTTCGGCCGCGGCGGAACTCGTCGTTCCCGATCGGACGGAAATGCGCAGACGGGTGGATGCCCTGCAAAAACTGATCGGCCAAAAGGTCGGGATGCTTTTTCAGAAAAAGAGGCGGGATTGTCTTGATCGGGAACGCGCGCTGCATAAGGGTATGCAGCGCTGTCTGGAAGCAAAACGACATGCGTTGCAGCTGGCCGCCGGTAAATTACAGGCGCTGAATCCGTTGGCTGTTTTGGCGCGCGGGTACAGCATTGCGGAAAAACAGGGGAAGGCTGTTTACAGTGCCGGCGAACTGAAAGAGGGCGATGAACTTTTGCTGCGTTTCCAAAAAGGCAGGGCGCAGACAATCGTGCAGAAAATACAGGAGGAATGATCGTGGAAAAGTATGAAGAAATGAATTTCGAAGAGGCAATGCAAAGGTTGGGCATCTTATCCGATAAAATTGAAAGGGGGGAACTTTCTCTTGACGAAGCGATGGAAATCTATCAGCAGGCTCTGGAGCTTGTAAAAATCTGCAATACCCGGTTGACAGCGGCAGAACAGCAGGTCAAACTGATCGTGGAAAAGGAAGGAGGAACGACGGAAATTACGGTTTTTAAGCCGATGGACGGGGATAAAAATGCATGATGAATTATAAATCGGGATGGTTGACGTTAAACAGGACGTGCAATTTGCGGTGTAAATGGTGTTACGCGCAGTGTACAGAATATTTGAAAGAGGATGATCTTGCTTTATCTTCGGCCTGCCGATTGATCGATATATTTTCGGATTTGAATATTCGCCATATCGTTCTGATCGGCGGAGAGCCGACGATTTATCCTCATCTGTTTGACGTGATCGATTATTGTCATCAAAAAAATATAACATGCGGAATCGTTACAAACGGAATAAAGTGTGCGGAAGCTGATTTTGTGAAAGAGTTGGCGGCGCACGGAATCCGCTCGGTCTCCTTGTCTTTGAAAGGAGAGAATGAAAAAGCGTTTAAAAATGTTACAGGGATCGATGCGTTTGGGAAGGTACTGCATGCAGTGCGCTTATGTCTTTCGGAAGGGATAAAAGTGAATGTGTCGATGGTGCTTACCGAAGAAAACATAGATTCTTATTTGGAAGGTATTGCGCAGATGAAGGCTTTGGGCGTTGAAAGATTCCGTCTGTCTTTTTGTTATCATTTTAATATGCAGCAGGTTGACAGCGAACAATATTTGCGCGAACATAATCCGAAACAGCTGATCGGGAAGTTTTGTAAGAATTACGACAAGCTTGACGAAATCACGGACCATCATTTTCTTTTGTCTGAAGGATATCCGCTCTGTTTGTGGGATGACGGGATCATCATGAAGATGAAAAAGAAAAGGCAGATAACGACGGTATGTCAATTGCTTGCAAAATGCGGATTGTTGTTTGATACAAAGGGCAATATAATCCCTTGCAACGCAATGCCGTTTATAAAATTAGGACGGTTGGATGAAGATTTTACGAACGCAGAAGAATTGCAGCGGTATATGGCGGAACCGAAGATCATAGAAACGTACCAAAAGCTTTGCGGGGTTCCGGATGAAAAATGTTTGCGCTGCGAAAAACTTGTAAATTGTGGTGGCGGCTGTGTTTGTCAGTGGACAAATTATGATTTGAAAACATTGTTAAGGGTTACTGGAGTTGTAAATGGATAATTCATTGATCACGAACGTAAAAAAGACAAAGATCCAACCGGATAAAAAGCTGATCGGCTTAGGGAAAAGCCAAAAAAATACGGCGGAATCTTTTAAGGAAGTACCTGTACGGGCTCCGGAATTTTTTCCGGATTTGCGAAAGATCATCATCAGCAAATATAAAGGGGACGTCGTTACCCGCTATGATTGTAACTTGCGTTACAAATATTTCTTTAATTACAAGACGGGGGAAGCAATAAGATCCAATTACTTTACAGAGGCTTTCGAATATACAAATACAGACGTTTTTGCGGCAAATTTTCCGCATATGGTGGACATAGGTATAATGGGACATTGTTCACACGGCAGGAGCGGATTATGTCTGAAATCAGGGGTGCAATGTTATCAAAACGGATTGTCGGTCGAAAAGCCCAACATGTCTTTGGAAAATTTTAAACGGATTGCCGCAGAGTGTAAAGATTTGACAAATCAGTTTGCTCTCGGTGGGCGCGGCGATCCCAATGAACATGAAAATTTTGAAGAGATATTAAAAACGTGTCGGGAAAATCATATTGTCCCCAATTATACTACATCCGGATTTGATTTGACGGATGAACAGATTTTGATCAGCAAAAAGTATTGCGGAGCGGTAGCTGTAAGTTGGTATCGAAGTGATTATACATACAAGGCCATACAAAGATTCATCGATGCCGGGGTAAAAACAAATATCCACTATGTACTGAATCATGATACATTGGATGAGGCGATTCATCTGTTTGAAACGGACTCTTTTCCGCAAGGCGTGAATGCCGTTATTTTTCTGACGCATAAACCGGTCGGGTTGGGTCAGAAAGAAAAATGTTTACGATACAACGATACTAAAGTTCACCGCATGTTTAAATTGATAAAACAAGGTAGCCGCAGGTTTAAGGTCGGAATCGACGGATGTTTGGTCGTGGGGCTGATAAATTCTGGACTAAGATTTGATATGAGGTATTTGGATACGTGTGAAGCAACGAGATTCACTTGTTATATCGATGCTGATATGAACATGTTTCCATGTAGTTTTGATATAAATGGTCAATATGGCGTCAGTCTAAGAGAAAACACGATTGCACAAGCTTGGAACAGTGAGCAATTTCAGCAATTCCGAAACATTTTACGGGAAGGATGTAAGGGCTGCGAGAAAAGTTTGTATTGCTATGGCGGATGCGTATTACATAAGAGCATTGTGCTGTGTCCTTCTTTACAGGAAGGGGTCTGTTCTGAACAGTAATTTAAACAGAGGAGGAAAAACAAATGAAAATCATCAGGGATTTTATTACGAATTCAAGCGAGGCGGACTATTATAGAGATTCTGATTGCGACTTTGATTGCGATTGCGACTGTGATTATGATTGCGATTGCGATTGCGACTGTGATTATGATTGCGATTGCGATTGCGACTGCGATTGCGACTGTGATTGCGATTATGATTGCGACTGCGACTGTGATTGCACATTGTCCGATTATGTAAATGATTATTTTGACGGCAATTGGGATTTGTACGAATCCAATATGGATGATGACGATTGATTTCGGACGACAGGTTTTGACGGATAAAAAATTATGGGTATCTTATCAAAAATTTTCGGAACGGGCGGGTATGAAAATGATCCGATACCGCAGCTTGTTTCCGTTCTTCCTGCCGCGGCGGTTCTTAAAATTCAGGCAGGACAACTCCCTGTACTGCAATCGGACAAACTTATTTTGAAGCGTGGGGAAATCTGTCATTTTATAGATGTAAGTGCTTCCATCACAGACCGCAGGCACTATCAAAGCCGTCGGCGCGGATCGAGCGTTCATATGGCGAGGGGCTGGACGATCCATACGGGCAGTACGACGAGTGTACCCGTTACCACGTCAGAGGTTACGCAAGGGATCTTTTATATTACGAATCGGCGCATCGTATTTGTTGCGAAAAAACACGGATTTTCACAAAATCTTACTGCTTTGACCGCAGTAACGCCGTACACGAACGGAATGGATCTGCAATTCGGGAACAAGACGCATCGCATTGTATTGCCGGACGGCGGCATTGCCAAGACGGTCATCGACCTGCTTATTTAAAGGGAACGATATGGACGAGTTTAAGAAAGGAAAAAAGCTGCACCTGTTGAACGGAGATACGATTACAGTTCAGTCCAAAATCGGAGAAGGCGGGCAGGGGGCAGTATACTCTGTTGATTACAACGGAAAAAAGTATGCATTGAAATGGTATTTGCCGAATTATTTACGCGGATTAAAGCCGAATTGTAACAATTTTTATAAAAATTTGGTGCGCAACGTGGGGGAGGGCTCTCCTTCGCCGTGCTTTTTGTGGATGCAGGCAGTCGCCGTTACGGGAAAGCACAGCAAGGGGTTCGGTTACATCATGGAACTGCGCCCCTCGTCTTATCATGAATTTACAAGATTTATCAAGGCAAAAGAAAAGTTTGCAAGCACTGATGCGGTAATTGGGGCTGCGATCAACGTTGTGGAAGCCTTTCAGGCTTTGCATCGTTCGGGAAAGAGTTATCAGGATCTCAGTCCCGGTAATTTTTTTATCGATAAGACTGCGGGCGATGTGTTGATATGTGATAATGACAATGTCGCTCCGAACGGTACCAATCTCGGGGTGGGAGGGACGCCGGGTTATATGGCGCCTGAAGTAATTTTGGGAAAATCGACGCCAAATACGGATACGGATCTGTTTTCTCTTGCGGTGATTTTGTTTGAATTATTCTTTTTGTCGCATCCTTTGGAGGGGGCAAATTGCTGCAGATATCCTTGTCTGACTCCGCAGATCGAAAAAGAACTGTATGCGGTCAATCCGGTTTTTGTATGCAGTAAAGAGGATACGAGCAATGCGCCTGTCCGCGGGACCTGCTCCAATTTGATCAGACTGTGGCCGATGTATCCCGAGTTTGTGCATAATTATTTTCGGCGGGCGTTTTCAAAAGAAGCGCTGCACAACGGCAGGGAAAGGCTCAGTGAGAAGGACTGGAAAGATATGCTGTATGCTCTGCAGGATTCCTCCGTCCGCTGTCCGCATTGCGGCGAAATGAATTTTGCGGATATGGCAGGGGAGCAAGGAGTGAAATGCGTAGGGTGCGGCAAAATGCTTGGTGTGCCGTATGCGCTTTGTGTAAATGGATTTAAGATTGTCGCAGGGAAAGGGAAAGCTCTGACCGATTACCATCTGTCCTTCGGGGATCGTCGAAAAGAGGTCGGAATGATAGCGGAAAGTAAAAAGACGGCGGGAGTATTCGGCTTAAAAAATCTTTCTTCCGGGATCTGGACGGTTTGCTATCCCGGCAAAGAAGAAATGTATTATGAAAACGGGAAAACGGTAACGCTGATTCCTGGAACAAGAATTGTGATCGGGACAAAGACTGTGCAAGTAATTCAATGACCAAGGAGGTATTTTAGGTGGGACGTTATGATGAAAATATCCGCGAGGTCGCATCGCGGACAATGGTTTTGTTTTATCTGTTCGACAAGTCCGGAAGTATGGAAGGCACAAAGATCGGACAGGTGAACTATGCAATGAAGGATATTCCGAAAATTATCAAAGAGGTGGCGGACGGCGCACCGAATGCAAACATAGTCGTGGCGGCGGCAATGTTTGCGACCGATGTGAACTGGATAACGCCGAAACCTTTGACACCCGAGGAGTTTATCGCGCAGTGGCATGATGTTCAGGCAGAAGGGCTGACCTGTTTGGGTGCGGCATTGAGATCTCTCAATGAAAAAATGTCGCGCAAAGCGTTTTTAGGGGAGAACCCGATGGGGTATCTTGCGCCGGGCGTTATTATCTTGAGCGATGGCGTGCCGACAGACAATTGGGAAAAATCGCTGGAAGAATTAAAGAAAAATAACTGGTTCAAAAGCGCAACGAAAGTTGCTTTTGCGGTCGGGGATGATGCGGATAAAAATGTTCTTGCCAAGATTTGCGGGTCGGGAGAGTCGGTCGTTTCCATCGATGATCCGGAAAAAATCCGTCAATACATAAAGTTTGTTACCGCTGCCGTTTCAAAAACAGGTACGACAAGTTCCACCGGTAAAAGTGCGCAAGAGATTGTGAACGATGCTTTAAAATCCATTGACGACGATACCCCGATCGTCGTGGATATTCCCGACATAGACGATTCGCAATGGTAATTTTTGCGCGGCGGAGAAAAAAATATGCGTAATTGGGCGGTCGATACGATCAGTATACAAGGGTATGCGCATAAATCGGCAGGGAAGGAATGCCAAGATCACTCTGTAAGTTGGCAGAATAAATACTATGATGCGGCCATTGTTTGCGACGGGCACGGCGGCGATAAATACTTTCGCAGCGATGCGGGGGCTTATCTTGCTTGTGAAGCGGGGAAAAAAATCATTTCCGCATTTATGGAGCATTTTTGGAAAGATAAGGGCTTCAGAATCAAATTCTTTTCTTCGGAAAAAGTGCGCGATGAAATGTTTGAACAGCTTATAAAAGCCATTATTCAAGAATGGAATCAGAGTGTTGCGGCGGATTTCAATGCGTGGCCGATCGAGGCTGATCCTCGTTTTACGGCTCTGACAGATGCGGAAAAGACGGATCTTCAGAGGGAAAACAGCAAAGCGTACGGTTCTACTTTCATTGCGGCGATTTTATGTGAAGGTTTTTACTTAATCTTAAAGCTGGGGGACGGGAATGCCTGCATTTTGCGCGATCAAACGGTTGAATTTGCGGAAAAACGTTCCGAAACACTGCGTGATACGCAATTGCAGTTTAATTTGACGACTTCCCTTTGCAGCAGTATGGCGGACAGAGAATTTCGGTATGCTTGGGTAAAATATCCCTTAAACAGCGTCAAAGGGATCATTCTCACTACGGATGGCGTTATCAACAGTTATACAAGCGAAACAGGTTATCTGCGTTTCATCCATAATATTTTTTCGTCATATATCGGTTCGGACATAAAGAGCGCGCACGAAGAATTGGAGAATTTTTTGCATACGCTTTCTGAAAAGGGAAGCGGAGATGATTTATCAGTGGCAGTAATTTGTCGCAGGAAATGATATACGATCGATATTATTATTCCTGCCTGACGCAGGAACAAAAACAAATTTATAAACTCATTTACGGCGGATTGCAAAGTTTTCGGCGGCAGATCGCCATTCCCCGTTCGGGGAATGCGGATATTTATAAAATCATATCTGCGATCGACTTTGACAACCCGCATTTGTTTTTTGTCTGTTTTGAAAAGGTGAGAGTTTCGGAGAGCCAGAAGGAATGTATTTACTATCCGGAATATTATTTTTCAAAGCCAAAGGCAACGCAGCTTTGGAGTGTCGTGCAAGGCAAAGCGCGGGCGATTTTGCAACAAATACAAGGGGCGGAAGATTATGAAAAAGAAGTCTGTTTGCACGATCTTCTTGTACAAAACATAGCTTATGATGAAAAGGCGAAAAGCGATTTATCGCGGATGCCGTATAGTTCTACGATATTAGGCGTTTTGCTGCAAAAACTGGCGTTGTGCGGGGGGATTGCCAAGGCTGTCAAGTTGCTGTTAAATTGTTTGGGAATAAAATGTTTGATCG
>CASEWU010000249.1 GCA_949291725.1 uncultured Bacillota bacterium | reverse complement strand
TTGGTCAAAATATTGGAAATTGCCGCAAAGCCCCACTCCGATTTCCCTTGTTTGGTCAGAATGTTCCTCTGTTCTAAATACTCTTTGATTTGCTTAATACTATATCCGTTCAGATAGAGATTATATATCGTCCGAATAATTTCCGCTTCTTCGGGAACAATCTCCGGCTCTCCGTCATCACCCTTTCTATACCCTAAGATATTGTAATGAAAAGCAAAAGTTCCCGACCGCATGCGCTGCTGCAATCCCCAACGGACGTTTGCACTGATATTCTCGCTTTCCGCTTGTGCCATGACGCTGTATAATCCGACAAACATCTCGCTGTCCGTCGTCAAAGAGTTCAAATTCTGCTCCTCAAAAAACACCCCGATGCCAAGTGCCTTTAATTTACGGACATATCGCAGACTGTCTACGGTATTGCGCGCAAACCGCGAAAATGATTTTGTCAGGATCAAATCGATTTTTCCTTTTTCGCAATCCCGTATCATTTTCATGAATTCTTCGCGCTTTTTGGCAAGCGTCCCCGTAATCCCCTCATCCGCATAAACCTTTACAAACCGCCATTTGGGATTTTTCATGATCGCTTCCGTGTAATGAGTGACTTGGGCGTTATAACTTTCAAGCTGATCTTCGCTGTCCGTAGAAACGCGACAATAAGCCGCAACACGCAAAACGCCGCCTTCCGCACTTTTCTTTGATAACAACGGATTCGCCTCAATTTTCGTTACGATTTTCTTTGCCTGTGCCTGTTCGGACACTTTGCTCACCTCCCGCAGTGTACTTCAACAGCGTTCATAAACCGGACGATTATATCTCCCGAGTTGCCTACAATGACCGAATCCACCGTATTCTCTGCAAACGGCAGCGTCATCAAATCCTCCGCTTTGGCATTCTCGAAGGTTTTCATCACCCTTTCCGTATAAATAGGGAAACGCCGCTCCTTACATGCCCTGAATTTTATCGCAGCACATTCCAATATCACATTCTTTGTGACGGAAAAGCTCGGTTCGGAAGAATGTATCATCCTGCCGATTTCATTGGAATATCGGATGACTTCCGGCGTTTTTACATAAAACGTCCCTTCTGCCTCTGCAAGCAAAAGTTCCTTATTCCGATATACTTTCTGCAGAACCGCTTCCAACTTTCTCAAGATGCTGTTGTCCGTAACGCTTCTTCCGAAAACACAGCCGCATGGACAATTCCAACTCCCGTTAAATCGAGCCTGTTGCAATCTTCGCAGGCGTGAGCCGCATTGTCCGCAAGCCACCCGTTGCGTTAAATATTCTATGAGCGGTTGACGTGGCTCTGCCTTAAAGCCCTTCTGCTGTGCCGTCTTTTTTGCGGCGATGAACATCTCATCAGACAATATGGCGGGATACCCGTTGCCGCCCACATATCTTTCATCCGACAGTATCCGCCGGATGCGGTTTTTGCTCCAAACGGCATTTCCTTCCCACACGGGTACTTTTTCTTCCGTCAAAGCATCGGCAATACGCATCAATCCCTCCCCGTTTATATACGCCGTGAATATCCTTTTAACGATCCGTGCCTCTCCTTCGTCAGGTATCGTTTTCCCGTTTTCTACCTTATAACCATAGGGAATTGTCCTCACTTTCATTCTATTACCACCTCTCAACGGGAAATTCCAATCCGCATTTCAACCGGAACACCATCGTGCCGTTCTGCTCGATCAATACGGTATCTGCAATCTTCTCGAACAGCGTCTCATCCATTTCCGTAAGGCACTCGGCGGCGTTGACAGTCCGCTGCAATTCCCGTAGCTGTTCGATACATTTTTCATCCTCATCCTCGTTTATCAATTTTATGCGGCGCGTCCGCAGATCGTATATTTTTTGATTCAGCGCATCCGTCTGCTGCACAAAAAGTGTATAGTCAATGACACCTTGCAACAACAATTCGCTGTAAGTAGCGTTCTTTTTGGAGAGAGCCATCAACTCCTCATCGATTTCCGCGATCGCGTTGTTTCCGCTGTTTATCTTCGTTTTCAGAGCCTGCAGCTGCGCAATGGTTTCCGCGATGAGAATATGCTCGTTTTGTTTTAAGATATTGAACATCCGGATGAAAGCCGTCCGTATTTCACTGTCCAAAAGCTCCGGCGCATGACAAACCTCGCTATCTCTGCCTTTGCGCGAACATGTCCAATACAGCGTACCATTCTTCTTTTCCCTTCGCTTATATACCCACCCGCACTTTTTACAACGTAGCCGCCCCGAAAAAAACGCCTTCTCGCCCGTCGGGGATTTATAACACTTCGAGCGCTTTTTCATCAGCCCTCGAACCGCCTCAAACACTTCCTTGGTTATAATTGCTTCATGCGTATTTTCACAATAGTATTTCGGCAATTCTCCTTTATTCTTTTGCAGGCGCAGCGGCAAAGTATGAGGCGTAAATTTTTTCTGCCAAAGACTGTCGCCGATGTACCGTTCGTTAGAGAGTATGTAATTGATTCCGTTTTCCGACCATTTCATCTCCGGCATTTTCGCCTGCATGTGTTTCAGAATGATCGTCGCACCTTTACCCGATAAATACATCTGATAAATTTCCCTTACGATCTCCGCTTCTTTCGGCTCAACCACAAGCGTGTCATCGACAAATCTGTACCCGAACGGCACGCTTGAATTCACATACGTCCCGTCCTCCATTTTCATGCGAACGGAAGTCTGCATGCGCTTTGACGCACTCATCGCTTCGCTCTGCGAAAATGCGCTTTTTATATACAATATCATCTCGGAATTCATGCTCCCCGTGTCGATATTGTCATTTTCAAAATAGATGCTTACTCCGCAGGCTTTCAGCTCGCGCACCGCCTCAATGCACTCCAAAGCGTTACGCGCAAATCTCGTGACGCTCTTGACCAATATCCGGTCAAGTTTTCTGTTCTTCGCGTCCCGCATCATACGTTTGAATTCATCGCGCCTGGCGATGGAAACACCCGTTATCCCTTCATCCGCGTAAATGTCCACAAGGCGCATTTTTTCGTTTTCCCGAATATAATCGTTATAATGCTGTACCTGCGTAAAGAAAGAATTTAACTGATCTTCCGAATCCGTACTGACGCGACAATATGCTCCTACCCGCAGCAGATCGTCCCCGTCCTTTCCCTTCGTGGGTTTTATAATTTTTACTTCTTTACCTTGTACAGCCATTCGTGTCACCTCCCTTTATTCAAACGGGATTTCTTCACACCCCAATGCTTCCGCATTCTTTCTGTTCAGCCGCTGACACTGCTTTTTAGTGAGTTTTCCTGCTTCGTATAATTTTCGCGTCAGCGACAACGACAACATATATTTTAATTCGTTCTGTATCCGTTCTTCCGCGCTTATCATTTCCTCTCCAACTAAAAATTACAGGAAAGACAAAGCGCGGCGACATAATTCCGATACGCTCCATCTTTCCGATGCCCGTTTCTTCCTTATGCCGTTCGGCACAGTTTATTCAGTTTTGGATTTCGGGGACGGCAGAGATGCCGTCCCCTTTTTACTCACTCCGTCTTTTCTTTTTCGTCCCTCGTGCGTACTTCTTCCCGCAGCGCCTCATATCCCTTATAGATCAGATCGATTTTTCGGATGCGATTCGCCTCCAGAAACGCGCAGATTTCTTCATAATCCTTCCTCGGCAGCCGCGTATTGAACTGTTCCGTCGCCCGCTTCCGCTCTTCCTTATGCGTCGCTTCGTATTTTCTCCGTACTAAGCGTTCCCGCGTGTCTTCTTTTTTCATTTTTCACCTCCCCGATTCTATCGCACCTATCAACAGCCCTATCAGATTCAAGATCGCCGTTCCCACCAACAGGATTCCCGCTACCGCTATCCTCGCCAAAAAACAACCCGTCCGACAAATCCGTTTCATAAGATACCTCCTTCCGTCAATCCACGTACACCAATTCGGACAAAATCTCTTCTTCGATGATCTGCTTCATCTCGTTTTCCCGCCGTACATCTTCCATATAGTTTCCCGTCCTTCTGTACTCCTCCTTCCGGGACAACTGCTCGTACAGCCTTTCGCTCAGTTCCTCCGCCGCTCTGTCCACGCCGTGCAGATACTCCGCCACCTCTCCCGCCATTCCCCATAACTTTGCCGGGGCACGCTCTTCGAGATACATCTTCGCCAACGCTGCATACTTTCCGTACTTCTCTTTCTGTCCGTTCATACCGTCCTCCTTTTTGTGTATCGTGCTATCACGATTTTCTTTATTATACCCCAAGATTTCGGATTTGTCAACTGTTTTTTGAAAAATTCTTAAAAATTCCTGATCGCTCAGGTAAGGAGCGCGGCAATACCGCGTATAAGATAAGGACAAGCGACGAGGATGGCGAAAATGACGACCATACCCACCGCATAGCTTATGAGCATCTTCTTCGCCTTTTCCTTTTCTTCGTTTCTGTGGGCAACGATGATCGCGATTCCCATCGCTATGCTCCATACTCCCGCCGTGCCGAGAAATATCCATACCATGTACGGACTGTATGTATCAAACAGCGTTTCGATATAGTTTCCCACCTTTTCGTATTCCATGCCGATTTGTTCCGTGCGATGTTCTTCGCAACGGGAACAGACGTATTCCCGATTCGTAACGCCGTTTTCCGTGTGACTGTCGGTAATCTGATAATCATGCCCCGCGGGCGGTATCACGTCGGCATATTCATCCCCGCATTTCACGCACCGGTAATGCCGCTC
>CASEWU010000248.1 GCA_949291725.1 uncultured Bacillota bacterium | reverse complement strand
CCCCGACTTTCGTCGGGGCGCCCCTCCTTTACCGTTTTATAACTGAGTAAGCCTCGTATTTTCTCGGATCGGCGGTGATATCGCCGCCGATCCGTTTAAACAGAGCCCTGAAACTCAATAAACTTATTCGGTTTTTTGTCTTTTTTTCAGATACATACGGATAAAAATCTTGGATATTTCCACGGCAACCAACGGGAACAGAGAAAATGCGATACAGATCAGCCATTCCGCCCATCCGATATACACGAGATCGAAAAGATTCATGAACGGCGGCACAAACACAACCAGCGCAATGATCGCCGCCGATATGACGGTCGCTCCGAACAAGTACGGGTTATGCCCCTGCCCGGGTTTGAAAACGCTGTCCGTATTGGAACGCTGGTTCAGAGCATGCGAAAGCTGCGATATGGACAAAACCAGGAAAGTCATCGTCATGGCGACAGAATGCTGCTGTTCCGCCGTCATGTTGTCCCCGTGCGTCATCAGCATTCCCGTCGCATACGCCGCCAATGCCGCCGCCGAAATAAATAAACCGTGCAGAATGATCCGATACACCATCCCTTTCTCAAACAGAGTTCCGCTGCGCACGGGCTTTTGCTTCATCACATTCGAATCGGCGGGATCGATCCCCAGCGCGACCGCGGGAAGCGTATCTGTCGCCAGATTGATCAAAAGGATGTGAACCGCCAAAATCGGCATGGGCCACCCGAAACAAACCGCCAAAAGCAAGATAAGAATTTCCGAAATATTTCCCGCGACAAGGAACTGGATTACTTTCTGGATATTTCTGTAAACCCTGCGTCCTTCCCGTATCGCGTATTCTATGGTCGTAAAATTATCATCCAAAAGAATCATATCCGCGGCATCTTTCGCAACGTCCGTTCCCGTAATTCCCATCGCCACGCCGATATCTGCTTCTTTGAGCGCGGGAGAATCGTTCACGCCGTCGCCCGTCATCGCCGCCACTTCGCCCGTTCTTCGCAGCGACTGTATGATCCGCAATTTATCCGACGGCGAAACCCTCGCAAATACAACACAGTTTTTCACCGCCTCGTCCAACTGTTCTTCCGTCATGGCGGCAAGCTCCTGGCCGGAAATCACCGTATTTCCTTCACGGAAAATATGCAGCTGCTTTGCGATCGCCATTGCCGTAACTTTATGATCGCCCGTGATCATTACGACGCGGATTCCCGCTTCATGGCAGGTTTCCACCGCCTTGATCACCTCTTTGCGCGGCGGGTCGATCATTCCGACCACGCCCACAAACGTCATCTCTTTTTCCAGATCCGCCGTCTCCTCTTTCGGCACATCTTCCCATTCACGCACCGCAAAGCCGAGCACGCGCAGCGCTTCAGAACTCATTTTGTTGCACAATTCCAGAATTTTCGCACGATCGGAATCTGTCATCTCACGAATGCCGTCCGCCGTCCTGTATTTCGTGCAAAGCGGCAGCAATTCGTCCGCCGCCCCCTTCGTGTACGCGATGTTTTTGCCGCCCATACGGTTTAATACCGTCATGCGCTTCCTGTCCGAATCAAACGGCTGTTCAAACAAGCGCGGATGCTCTTGTTCGTAATCTTCTGCATCCACTCCGTTCTTTTCCGCAAAAAGCACAAGCGCCCCTTCCGTCGGATCCCCCAAAATATTTTCGGGATTATCCGGATCCTTTTTCGCATTCACACATAAAGCACAGCCGTCCAACAGATCCTGCCATACGCTTCGCTCATATTTCGATGCAACGTCCTCCGCTTTTGTCGGCGAACCGTCAATAAAATCATTTCCGAGCGCAACATAAGTTACCGTCATTTTATTCAGCGTAAGCGTACCCGTTTTATCGCAGCAAACCACCGACGCGCTTCCGAGCGTCTCGACGGCAGGCAAACTCTTGACAAGCGCATTTTTCTTTGCCATCCGCTGAACACCCAGCGCCATGATGATCGTACTTGTTGCAGGCAGCCCCTCGGGAATTACCGAAATGGCCAGTGAAATCGCAATAAATATATAATTTACCCAGGCCTCCCAGCCGTCGCGCAAAAGGCCGATCGCAAAGATCGCTACACAGACGATCAACCCGACCAGACTGAGTATCTTTCCGACCGAATTGAGCTTCCGCTTCATCGGCGTGTCGAAATCGTCCTGTTCGTCCAAAAGCCCTGCGATCTTTCCGACTTCCGTGTTCATGCCCGTTTCCACGACGATTCCCGTCGCATTTCCGTACATGACCACCGATGAACTGTATGCCATGTTTACCCTGTCGCCAAGCGGAGCATCTTCCGCCAGCACGACCGCCCCGTCCTTCTCCGACGGCACGCTTTCTCCCGTCAGCGCAGCTTCCTGCACCTTCATATTGGAATCCTGGATAATGCGTACGTCTGCAGGAACGATCGATCCGTCTTCCAGATAAATAATATCACCCGGCACGATCTCACTCGCCGGTACGACAGATTCTTCCCCTTCCCGCAATACGCGCGCCGTGGGCGCTGTCATGTTTTTCAGCGCTTCCAATGCGTTCGCAGCCTTCTTCTCCTGTACCACGCCGATCGCCGTATTCAAAGCTATCACGACCAGGATCACAATGCATTCCGCCAGCCCTTCGTCTTCGATAAAATACATGACCAGCGAAAAAATTGCAGCCAGAAGCAAAATCAGCACCATGACTTCAGTCAACTGCTCCCAGATCATCTTCCCGATGCTCTTGGACTTCTTCTGCCGTAAATTATTCTTTCCGTACTCCGAAAGCCGCCTCGCCGCTTCCGCATCCGAAAGCCCTTTCACGCTCGTTTTCAGAATTTCGGCCGCCTCATCGCTTGTCATGGCGTGCCATGGCTTGTGCCGTGGGGTTTCATCCATAATTTTCAGTTCTCTTCCTCCTCAATTTAATTATAACGCAAGAAGACATAGCCTATACGGTTATGCCTTCAAGTTATCTTTCTTCTGTTTTCTGGTCGGGTGGTACTGCTGCCGTCGTCGCTGTTCATCGATATGCCCCTGAAATTCGTTCTTTTTATACTATACACGATACAAAATACTTTGTCAAGTACTTACAACATTTTCTCGCTTTTTTTTATAGTGTATTATTTTATGCGAAAGGTGCAAGCGCACTTTTCGCATAAATTTTACCGTCAAGAATGCAAGCAAAGACGGGTACAAACACACAGCCAGCAAAGGCGGGGAGATATACGGGCGGCTTGCATACGTTCGTATGTCTGCTCGCCTTTCCTGTTAGGGGGCGCAAATGGAAAAGGAACGAGAGCGGCGGGAACTGACGCGCGGGGAAGTTTTGGAACGGTTGCGGGAAGTCTGGGAGCTTGTGCGGCTGGACGGTCGGGAACTGACAAGCGCGCAATCGGAACTTGTCAGCTATAATTTGAAACTTGCGGCTTTATTTTCGGAACTGCAAGACGCGCGGAACTTTTCGAGCGTGGACGCAATCGGCTTTCGGATAGATGATGACGAGGACGAGAGCGAGGACGAGGAAAGCGAGGTATAAGGCTATGGAATGGCAATACACGTTGGAGCAAGTCAGCGCTATAAAGTCGGGGGATATGCAAGCCATATCTAAATTTATTTTCGACAATGAAAGTCGGTTGCGGTGTATGGCTGGGGCGTTTCTGCGGCACCGTGAGGGCATACAAAAATATGCGGGTTACTGCGTGGACGATTTTTTTAATCAGCTCTTTATAGATTTGCCGTTGTTCAAGTTTGACGGAGAAAAAGCGATAAAAGATAGCGTGTATAATTGTTTTCGCTGTGTTGTTTTTGGCGGGGGTATTTTTTATAAAAGTGAGCCTTGTGTAGATTTTTCTTTATATCAGCCTATCGGAAAAGATGGTGAAAGTATGACGCTTGGCGGAATAATAGCGGATAGTTCGCCCTCACCGTTGGAGCTTGTAGAACGGCAGGAAACGGAGGAGGAAAGCGCGGCAAGCATATATGCTTGCGTTTGCGGTGTTATCGGAAAAATGAGGACGAGCGAGGAGCAAAAAGAAAAATTTTTGCGGGAGCTGGTCGAGTATGTATTTGTTGGTTACACTTTGGAGCAAGTGCGGCACTTGGCGGGGGTGTCTTTGTGAAACGTGATTTTGAAACTTTACAAAGGCATTTGCGCGCAAATGCTGGTGATATTGTTAATAGGCTTTCGCTTTCGGTGGATAATGAACAGATAACCGAAACAGAGGAAAAAGAACGTAAAAGCAAAGAGCGGGAAAAGTTGTATTACATAAATAATCGGGAAAAAATACGCTTGCGGCAAAGTCTTTGTAATAAAAAGAATCGCGCTAAAAGGATGGTTTATCAAAGAGAATGGCGGGCAAGAAACCGCGAAAAGGTAAATGAATATGCGCGGCTGGCTCGTGCTCGAAATCCCGAAAAAATGCGGGAATATATACGGAAATACCGCGAAACACACCGCGAGGAATTGGCGGCAAAAGCGCGGGAGCGGTACGCAAGAAAGAAAGCGGCGGCGAAAAACAGCTAATTAAATGAGGGGTTACGCCCTCATTGTCGGGCAATGGCACAGCGTGCCAAAGGCTTTGCGGTCTGCCGTATGCCGCGCGCGCTAGCGCGCGGCAAGGGCGGCACCTTGATATATTAGAAAGTTCTCGTCCCAAAACGAAAAGGCGGGAATTGAGGGGCGGGACTATGGATATAACGGAGCGGAGCATTGAAAGCGAATACTTCGAGGAGCTGGACAAGAAAACACGGTTTAACGACTGTATCGCGGCATATTATAATGCGCTCTATGAGGATACAAACGAGGAGCTATATAGCAACCGCGCAAAAAGTCTTAATCTTTGTTGCAAGTATTGGGATTTAGATTATTACCGCTTGCAAGCGGTGAAAGACGTTCAGCGCGTCAACCTTTGCAAGGATAAGTTTTGCTATAACTGTCAAAGCCTGCTTGCCCTGCGGCGGCAAGCGAAATATTCCCCGGTGCTGGACAGTTACCGCGATACGCACGATATTTGGCATATCGTCTTTACCGTTCCGAATTGTACGGGCGAAAAACTCCGCACTACCCTTTTGCAAATGTATCGAAAATTCGGCTATATGGTGCGCTATCTGGACGGGCGCAAAAAGATAAGGGGAATAGATTTTAAGCGGTACGGCTATATTGGCGCGGTTCGGGCGCTGGAAGTTACGCAAAACCGCGAGGACAAGTCTTTTCACCCGCATTTCCATTGTATGGCGGTTCTCCGTAAAGATTTAGAATTTACGAAAAAATATATAAACAGTTATTCGTACAGTTACGGCGAAAAAGTACGGTATTTTGTAGATTTGGAAATCTTATTGCAAAAAATATGGTACTTGCTAATGAATGGGCAAGAGGTGAACGCGCAAACGGTTGCCGATTTGAAAGAGGGTTACAGCGTTACAGCGGACTGTGTACGCGACGGCAAATATCACGAAGTTTTCAAGTACGCCATTAAAGGCAGTTTCAAAGACGGCAGTATATACGATTACGAAACATTTAAAACCTTGTATTATGCCCTACATAACCGCAAAGTAATACAAGGGTACGGAGTGCTGCATAACTTCAAAGAGGACGAGGCGGGCGGACTGTTCGAGGACGAACTCGCGGAGCTATACGAAAAAATGGTAACGGAGTTGCAACGCTGGGAAACGCCCGTGAAAGCGGTAGAAAGTTTGGAGCAAGTCATAACCGAAAGCAAGCGGGCAAATGTTCGGTATATAAGCAAAAGCAACTTGCGGAGCGTGTTGCGGGAATACAAGCGGCAGGAAGAAAAAGAAAATTCCCCGATGTCGGGGAAAGCCGAAAATTAAGGCAAGCGGGCGGGCATCGGGCAAATTTTCGCAAAGTTTTAATTTAGGCTTGCTTTTTCCGTTTTGCCGTGCTATAATAAAAATACAAGTTAGCAAAGGGAGCAAGGCAGGTTGTGCGCTCCCTCTGCGGGTAGCCGTTCGGGGTGTGGCTCTGGAAAGTTTAGCCCCGTTCGGCTTTGTTCTGTCCTATGTAGTCAGGTTTATTGAGTTAAAAACTCAATGAGCCTGACTATTTCGCTATCTGTCCAGCCTTGCGCCTTCAAGTACTTTAACAGCCTTGCAAGCTCTTCTTTTGACATAAAATCGCCCATTTCCTTTACCTGCCTTTTTCTTTGTTTCCCCCTTGCGGGGTATCGACTTTTAAGGCTTGCCCACCGCCCACCAAAAAATATGATAATGAGAGGGGGAAGGCGGTGCCTTCACCCTCTTGTCTGCGGAGCTACACAGCGGCGCGTCAATGTCAAAACAAAGGCGAAAAAGTTTCAAGGGATAAGCCACCGCATTATGCTTGAAAGTTTTTTGCCGACTTTTGACAGCAGGCGCGGCGGCTGTGTTAATAATCTCTACCGCATTACAGAGGGGCAAGCCACGAAAGGAGAAAAAGAGAATGAGAGCAAAGAAACGCCCCTATAAGTGCCTTACTTGGTTGCAACGGTTAGAACTCGAAAGGCTGATGAAAGCAAAATTACCGATTAAGCAAATCGCTTTAACGCTCGGCGTACATATTAGCACGGTTTATAGAGAGTTAAAGCGGGGAGAATGTGAACTATTAAATTACGATTGGACGACAAGGAAAGATTACAGCCCGCAGATAGCGGAAGAAAAGCGGAAAGTAAACGCCACGGCGCGCGGCGCTGGCTTAAAAATCGGCAACGATTACGCGCTTGCAAATTACATTGAAAAGCGGATAGTAGATGACGGCTTGTCCCCGCTTGCGGTTATAGGTGAAATAAGGCATAACAAAATGCCGTTCGCCACAAGTATATGCGTTAAAACGCTTTACAACTATATTGCGAAAGGTGTATTTTTGCGGCTTACGCTCGACAAGCTCCCATTTCGTGGAAAGCGGGTTAAATCATATAGGAAAGTACAGGCGGCAAAGCTCCCCCGCGGGGAGAGCATAGAAAAACGCCCCGCCGAAATAGCGGAGCGCAAAACCTTTGGACATTGGGAAATGGACTGCATAGTAGGCAAGCGCGAAGCGGGCAAGGTCTTTTTAACGCTTTCCGAGCGGCTCACCCGAAAGGAAATTATTTTACTTATGCCGAACAGGAAAGCCGAAAGCGTCGTTAATGCGTTGGACATTCTCGAAAGACGGTATAAAGACGCTTTCCCCGCAATTTTCAAAAGTATAACGGTAGATAACGGCGCGGAGTTTTCCGACTGCCAGCGTATGGAACGGAGTTACAAGGACGAAAACCGAAAGCGCACGAAAATATATTACTGCCACCCTTATAGCTCATACGAGCGCGGAACGAATGAAAGACTTAATAGAGAAATTCGCCGCAAGTGTCCGAAAGGTACGGACTTCGAGAGCTACACGCAAGAGGATGTGCAACGGGTGGAAGATTGGGTGAACGCCTACCCGCGCGGCATTTTAGGCTTTGAAACCTCCGCTTTTTTGTTTGAAAATCACATTTCTAACATCATTTAAAAATTTTTTGCACTTTTTCGCATAATCGCTTGCTTTTTACGATTTTCTCGCTTTTTCCGATATCGGAGATAAAATACTACCGCTAGCACCGCCGCCGCTGTCTCCGCGATCGGATACGTGATCCATACGCCCGTCAGCCCCCAAAACGGCATAAATACCAAAGAAAGCAGCGGGATCAATACAAATTGCCGCGTCAGCGTAACAAGCAAAGACTTTATCCCCATTCCCAATGCTTCGAAGGCTCCCGACAAAATCACCCCCAACGTCGAGATCACAAATCCGGATGACAGGATCCGCAGAGCCAAAACCCCGATTTTTTGCAGCTCACCTTCCGAATCAAACAACGACAGGATGGGCCCGGGTATCGCTTCAAACAAAACCGTTCCGAGCAATATGATCGCTCCCACAAACAAAACGCTGTATAAAACCGTTTCGTCTACCCGTTTAAAGTCTTTCGCCCCGTGATTGTACCCCACGATCGGACGCATGCCCTGCACCAATCCGCTCGCAGGCACATAAATGAACGTCTGCAGTTTATAGAATACGCCGTAAAAATTGACCGCCGCCTCCGATATTGAATCAAGGATCGCATTCATCATACTGACGAGAACCGATGGCATCGCCAACATCAATCCCGAAGGGACACCCACCGCGCAGATCGCACCGATCTTCTTCCAGGAAAAACGGAACCCTTTCGGAAAAAGACGAAGCCCGCCGCTTCGGAATATAAAAAACACGATCGCCAGTCCGCAAGATACCGCCTGCCCGATCACCGTCGCAATCGCCGCTCCGCTTACACCCATCGCAGGTATCGCGCCCCAACCGAATATAAAAATAGGATCCAGTACAATGTTTACCAGTGCACCCACTCCCTGCATGATCATGGGAAAAAGCGTATTTCCCACCGCCTGCAACAGCTTTTCTATGAAAATATATATAAGAGAAAATACGGCGCTGCTGACCACAATGCGCAAATAACTCAACCCTTGTGCAAAGATGGAGGCATCCTTCGTATACAGCGACAAAAAAGGCGCCGATAAAAATAATCCCGCCATCAAAAAAACAAAGGCATTGAACAGCGTGAGCAGTCCGCCGTGCGTCGCATAAACGTTTGCCTCGTCCGGTTTCTTTTCCCCAAGCGACCTTGATATCCGCGAACCGATCCCGACTCCGGCCCCCACCGAGACCGCCAGAACGAGATTTTGCATCGGATACGCCAAAGATACCGCCGTCAGAGCTTCCTGACTCCACTGCGCCACAAAAATACTGTCCACAACATTGTACATGGACTGAATAAACATGGAAATAACCGTAGGGATCGCCATTTTCATCAAAAGCGGAAATATCTTCTTTTGTCCCAATAATTCATCTGTATTTTTTTCTCGCTCGCCCTTTTCTTTCATAATCCGCAAAATTCCGCAGCGGATCATCCGCTGCGGAAACCTTTTCTTGATATTTTGTTTGATACGATTAAATCTCGGCAAGTTCCTTAGTCGGTACCTGCTGCGCCGAATCTTTCTCGCCTTTTTCACGAGTGCCGCCGCTTTGCTATCGGCTCGCGGTTATTTTGTTTAATCCAGCTGGATCTCGGCCAGTTCCTTGGGCGGTACCTGCTGCGCCGAAGCTTCGACTGTCTTTTTCACCAGTGTCGCCGCCTTATTGATCGGTATGTTGGTTCCCGCACCCGCGACGCACCCGCCGGGACATCCCATTCCCTCGATCAGTGCTCCGTTTAGTTTGCCCATTTTTGCAAGCAATAAAATCTTGCGGCAATCCTCCAGTCCTTGGACATGCTGAATATTGACTTTTGTATCCGGATAGTACGCCGCGATGCATTTCTCGATCGCACCGGCAACACCGCCCGATACTGCATATCCGCGCCCGGCTCCGGTCGCGTCATTCAAAGCAGCACTTTCTTCCAAAGTCTCAAAATCAATGCCCTTCGCCTCAAACATCGCCGAAAGTTCTTCAAACGTGATCACAAAATCCACATCGCTTCGGATCGAACGGCGGCTGGCTTCCAGTTTCTTTGCCGCACAGGGCCCGATAAATACTACGCGCGATTCCGGATGTTTCTTTTTGATCGTCCGCGCCGTCGCGACCATCGGCGTAAGCGTGTTTGATATCTTATCCGCCGATTCGGGAAAATACCTCTTGATCAGCATTGCCCACGCAGGACAGCACGAAGTCAGCATGAACGGCTGTTTGCCCGTTGCAACCCTTTCCGCGTAATGTTCTGCTTCCGTCGCTGCACCCATGTCGGCTCCCAACGCTACTTCAAACACATCCTGAAAGCCCATCTTCAAGAGCGCCGTCTTCACTTTCCCGGGCGTTGCCTTATCCCCGAATTGTCCTAAGTATGAAGGCGCAACTTCCGCAATAATTTTGTCTCCGCGCCGCAACGCACGGATAAGCTGGAAAAACTGCGATTTATCCGCAATCGCGCCGAACGGACAACTGACCATGCACATCCCGCAGGAAACACATTTGTCGCTGTTGATCTTTGCCCTGCCAAGATCGTCCGATTCAATGGCTTTCACGCCGCATGCTTCCGCACACGGGCGCGTATGATGTGCAATCGCATCGTACGGGCATACATTTTTGCAACGGCCGCATTTGATACATTTGCTCTGGTCGATAAACGATTTCCCGTTCACGATCGACACGGCACCCTTCGGGCATACCTCCGTACAAGGATGCGCCACACAGCCGCGGCAATTATCCGTAACTTTATACATATTCGGTGCACATGCCGCACACGCCGAAGGAATTACCTGCATCAGGGGCGGTTCATAATATTTGTCTGCGATATCGCTCTCGCGCAACCCGCTCGTCAGATGCACCGGTTTATCTTCCGGACGGAGCGACAAACCCATCGCCAAACGCAACCTCTCTGAACAAATTGCGCGTTCGCGCCAAATACTTTCCCTGTACAACGGTTTATCACCCGGTGTGATCTTAAATGGAATAGCTTCGATCGCATCTTTGATTTCCGTTTGATCTGTCTCAAACGCAACCCGCGCCATCTCCACAAACACCTGACGGCGCAATTTTTTTAATGGTGTAAGAAGTCCTCTTTCCATTTTCTTTTACTGTTTTCTCCTGTCTGAATTACCACGTAATACTATATCCTTTTAGGCGGCGTTTGTCAACCACAAACGCCGCCTAAAACCGACCGAAATTATTCCCTTTTATATTCTTTTATATACTTTTAACTTTTCCCTTATCTTTTCTGATAATTCCGTCGGCATCTCGTCTTTTAAACGAAACCGCCAGTTGCCCGACGCAACCGAGGGTACGTTCATCCGAGCTTCGCTTCCCAGTTTCAGCAAATCCTGCACAGGCAAAATACAAAGCCCCGATTTACACGACAATGCCAGATCCGTCATACTTTCCGCTATACCTTCCGCCGTTTCCGCATCCAGCCCGATTCCCGCCGCCTGCAACAAGGGTTTGAGTATGCGAAGCAAATTCGAATATTCCGCCTCCGACATTCCCTTGATAAACCCGACCAGGGTATCATTATCGTGCGTCCCCGTATAACAGACTGAATTTTTTTTGATATTCGCCGGTAAATACGGATTTCCCGGATTGCCGTCGAACGCAAACTGCAAGACTTTCATTCCGGGATAGCCTGTTTTACGCATCAACCTGTAAACACCCGCATCCAGCGTGCCAAGATCCTCTGCTATAAAAGCCAGATCCCCGAGCTTTTCTTGTGCAGCTTCAAATAACGCCGAACCCGGCCCCTTGCGCCACCTTCCGCCGATCGCCGTATCCGCTTTCGCATCGATCTCATAATAACGATCAAATCCTCGGAAATGATCGATCCTGACCACATCATAAATGGAAAAAGCCTGCCTCATCCTTTCGATCCACCAACTATACCCGTCTTCCGCATGCTTTTTCCAGTCATATACGGGATTTCCCCACAACTGCCCCGTGGCAGAAAAATAGTCGGGCGGAACCCCCGCTACCTTTTTGCAAGTGTAATTTTTGTTCAATTTGAATAGCTGCGGATTCGCCCAAACATCCACGGAATCATATGCCATATACAGCGGAATATCCCCTATGATTTTGATTCCCAATCCGTTCACATACGCTTTCAGCTCTTTCCATTCTCTGAAAAATTCATACTGTAAAAACAGCCAAAAATTTACTTCTTCACAATTTTTCTCATAAAAATTGTGAAGCTCTGCCGCGTCATACTTTCTGTACCGCTTCGACCACTCCCAAAACGGCTTTCTATCGTTTTTTTCACGCAACGCCATGAAAAGCGCATAATCCCGAAATTTTCCTTCCGAAAATTCACGAAAACACTTCTGCGTTATGTCAAATCTGGTATACGCCTTCCGCAACAGCTCCATTTTCCTGTGTTCCAGCTCTTCAAAATGCACTTTCCCGTCTTGCGGCATCCTGTATACGGAAAGTTCCGATTCTTCCAAAAGCTTCTCTTGCACAAGCCTTTCAAGATCGATCATCATCGGATTCCCCGATGATGCATAAACCGACTGATACGGAGATTCTCCGGATCCTGTCTGCACAATCGGCAGCACCTGCCAGTAACGAAATCCAGCTTCTTTCACAAAACAGGCAAATTTTTCCGCTTCTTTGCCAAGCGTCCCTATCCCGTACTCACCGGGCAAAGAAGTAATATGCATCAATACCCCGGCGGCACGATTTGAGGTGATCTGATTTTTTTTCTTTACTGCCATATACTTTTCCCTCTTTAAAAACTTCTCTATTATTTTACCATAATTTTATCCTTATTCAATTTATTTTCTGAAAATTCCGTCGTCGATTGCAAAAATATTTTCAAAATATTGAATTGCTCAAAAATTTTTTATATTTCCCCTGTAAATCATTTGATTTTTCACGGAAATATGGTATAATAATAAAGCTGAGTTCGTGAACAGGCTCAGTTGCTCTGACTGATTCGTTTCGAGCACCGAGTCCTTTCTTCAGAAAACTTCATATGCTACTGTGGCTCAGTTGCTCCAGCTGATTTGTTTCGAGCACCGAGTCCTTTCTTCAAAAAACTTCAT
>CASEWU010000247.1 GCA_949291725.1 uncultured Bacillota bacterium | reverse complement strand
CGCGGGCGGAAGCGGACAGAAAGGCGAAACAGGAATTGTACGAGAAATTTGCTGTTATTGCCGAGAAATATCTACCGCTCGAACATGACAAGCGCAGCGCCTTTATCTGCATTATCGCCCGCTCCCCCGCCGATCTCGTCCGCGAAGGAGAAATATTGGGCCACTGCGTCGGACGAATGAACTATGACCGGCGTTTTGTCCGCGAAGAATCGCTCATCTTCTTCGTCCGTACAAAAGAGCAGCCGGATACGCCGCTCGTCACGCTCGAATACTCGCTCCGCAATCATAAGGCTCTGCAATGCTACGGCGAACACGACCACAAGCCGAGCGAAGACATCCTGCATTACGTCAACAAAGTCTGGCTGCCGTATGCCAACAAACACTTGAAACAAATTCAAAACGCGGTATGACCGCAAAGGAGAATCATTATGGCAAACTATTTCAGGATTACTGCATATCACCCGCAGAAAGACGTCTGCACCGTATTCGACAGCAACGGACGATTTGAAAAACTCTGGCAATTCTCGGCGTTTCTCGTCGGCAAGGGCTTCAAAATCGCGGAAGTCGGCTCCGAGGACAAATTTCTCGACGGAGATCTCCCGAAAACCGAAGAATCCCGCGACAAAATCCTCTTGCGCGCCTGCGCCAAAGGCAGCCCCGTCCGGGACGGCAACCGCATAGAGATCAACGGCAAATCATATGAGGTCACAAAATGACGAAAAAGGAATATTGCGAAAACCGCCCCACCGTCGCCTATTACAGCGGATTCGGCGGGCTGGAAGTCAAATTCATTGAATACGGAACCGACGATTATATCTATCTCGTGGCAGGCGCATGGAACGGAAAAAAGTCCTATCACCGGCTCAAAATCTGTTATGGTACGAAATCTGCTTACATTCGCTTATTCGGACAGTGCTGTCCGCTTTCCGAATTTATCCGCACTTAAAATTTATACGGCTCACCGCTACCCACGGCGAACCGATTTTTTATTATTTTCAAAGGAGATCATCATTATGAGTTACACCATCATATACGGAAAACAATTCCTCAAAACTTCACACTTCTGCCACAAGGACGCCTATGCGCTGAAATTTTCCTCTGCAAAACAGGCGCAGCGATATATAGACAAACTCGGCTGCCGATTCAAAGACGTTTCGTATGCCGTCGTACAGTCAGAGGAGGTATGATTATGGCGCCCCCTTTCCTTTTTGACTTTACAAATAAATCGCCGAATGTGACTCTGATCGAAAGCCCGGAGAAAGTAGCGGCTTTTGGTCTTTCGCCCGAAAAGCAGCAAAATCTCTGTCCGTACCCTATCCCGAAACTTGACGACATCGTGAAGGACATAGAACGCTCTGCCTATCAGGTGGATAAGCACAAATTCGTTTCGGATTTGTTCGAGTGCGGCGCCATCGCCATCTCCAATCAGGTCGATTTCGCGCAAAAAGAGAAACGAGAGAAAAGGTATCAACAAATTATCAAGGGTTATACGCCCGACCTGCAAAGGAAACTCGCGGAGATTTTCGGCAAAATTTACGCCCTGCTTGCCTCCGTCGTATATGATGACGGCAGATTCAACGACAATCTCGGCGAGTTATTTATGAAATGTAATCTCGGCAGCAAGAACGCCGGGCAGTTCTTTACGCCCTACAATGTCTCGGAACTTATGGCACGCGCCGTCATGAGTGAAACCCTCATAAAGGAAAAGACGGCAAACGACGGCATTATCACCATCAACGATCCGTGCTGCGGCGGAGGCGGAATGCTCGTCGCCGCTCTGGACGTCCTGCGCTCCTGCGGCGTCAACTATGCCCGAAACTGCTTTATAGACGCGGGCGACATCGACGAACGCTGCGTTCACATGACCTATCTGCAATTATCCCTTGCGGGCGTGCCAGCCATTATCCGACATCAGAACGCCCTTACCCACGAGCTTTGGGGCGTCTGGTACACGCCCGCGCTCCTCTTTCAATATCTGCGTTTCCGAAAATTCCTCTACTTGAACCGACAAAAAAGGTTGTTATATTTTAATAAAAACTCTGCAATAACAAGGTTATAAGAAAAAATTTATAGGCAAGGAGTCAAAACGACTCCTTGCCTATAACCATCATGCTTATTATATTCCGACCTATTCCTGGTTACATTTAGACGTTAGCCCCCTTATTCAAATAAACCAGCATACTTTTCAACAAGTTCACCAATCTCTCCTATCGT